>NZ_JBHVQU010000078.1:0-18659 GCF_042886655.1 Peribacillus sp. NPDC058002
TCAGCGCCGATGGTAGTTGGGGGTTTCCCCCTGTGAGAGTAGGACGTCGCCAAGCTATAATCTTTGTATTCTTTTTGAGTAATCGGGAATACTATTTTTATAAAAGAAGCATTTATACCGTCGCGGGGTGGAGCAGTCCGGTAGCTCGTCGGGCTCATAACCCGAAGGTCGCAGGTTCAAATCCTGTCCCCGCAATCATGAAAAAAACGAAACCCAGGTTTCGTTTTTTTGTTTTATCCGAAATTCAAACAATTATGTCCTTAACTTATTTGTTTCTTCTTTTGAAACAAGGTAAACTACATATAGAATGGTTTTTGTTCCATAATATTGCGTTTATGGTTCTCGACATGAACTTTAGGACGTTTTCCTAATAATGATAAAGGTGATTGATATATGCAACAGGTTGAATGGATTTCTCAGAATGAGGAAGAAACAGCGCGATTTGCGCAGGAATTGGCACAAAAGCTTTCAAGCGGCGATGTGCTGGCTTTAGAAGGTGATTTGGGTGCAGGGAAGACGGCATTCACAAAAGGATTGGCTAAAGGATTAGGTGTTACCAGAATGGTGAATAGTCCTACCTTTACGATAATAAAGGAATACATGGGACGATTGCCTTTATATCATATGGATGTATATCGGGTAAGTGAATCGGAAGAAGATTTAGGCTTTGAAGAATATTTTGATGGTGATGGTGTGACTGTCGTTGAATGGGCCCATTTAATAAAGGATCACCTTCCGGAGGAAATCTTGACCATTTATATTTATCGCCTGAGCGATACAAGCCGGCGTTTTGTTCTGGAAGCCAAAGGCGAACGATATGTAAAGTTATGTAAGGAGATTATTTGATGAAGGTTTTAGCTATAGATACATCGAATTTCACATTAGGGGTTTCCCTGGTAAACGGGAGTCAAGTAATTGGTGAGTATACGACGAACCTAAAGAAAAATCATTCGGTGCGGGTTATGCCAGCAATTGAAACACTGCTGAGGGATTGTGATACTAAACCGAAGGATTTGACTAAGATAGTGGTCGCTCAAGGCCCAGGATCCTATACAGGCGTCAGGATTGGAGTGACGATTGCAAAAAGCTTGGCCTGGACACTTCAGATTCCTTTATCGGGTGTTTCCAGCTTAGAGGTTTTAGCAGCTAATGGACGTTATTTTAACGGGTTGATCTCTCCGTTGTTCGATGCAAGAAGAGGGCAGATTTATACTGGATTATATGAAATGGAAAATAACTCTTTAAAGACAGTCATTGAAGATTGTAATATTTTATCCTCTGAGTGGGCGAATCAATTGAAGGAATTAAATCGTCCCGTTTTATTCGTTGGTCAAGATGTGGACATCCACCGGGATGCAATTACGGAAGCATTAGGTGAATTAGCTGTATTCGCTCCGGTACAGTCATATAACTCAAGACCAAGCGAACTGGCCTTCCTTGGTCTTGATAAGACTGAAGTCGATGTTCACCAGTTTGTACCGAATTATATCCGCATGGCTGAAGCAGAAGCTAAGTGGCTTGAACAGCAGGGGAAATAAACAAGGAAAGCGACCGATTATTATGAGTAAAACATTGACGTTCCGAAAGATGAATACGGAAGATATCGACCAAGTGCTAATTGTGGAAAAGCAGTCCTTCACTTTGCCTTGGAGCCGGGAAGCTTTCTTTAATGAACTGAATCATAATCAATATGCTGTATACATGGTGATAGAAGATGAAGGGAAAATTGCCGGTTATTGCGGTGCATGGATCGTCATTGATGAATCGCACATTACCAATATAGCTATATTGCCAGAATACCGAGGGCAAAAGCTTGGGGAAGCTTTGCTCAGGAAGATGATTGAAATCTCCATTTCGATGGGTGTGGTCAGGATGACGCTTGAGGTACGGGTCAGTAATGCAATAGCCATTTCGCTTTATGAAAAACTTGGTTTCCAAAAGGGTGGAATCCGAAAAAATTATTATACGGACAATCAAGAAGATGCTTATGTTATGTGGGTGAATTTTTCATGAAAAAAGATCAATTTATATTAGGAATTGAAACGAGCTGCGATGAAACTGCGGCAGCTGTCATAAAAAATGGAACGGAGATACTGAGTAATGTCGTGGCTTCACAAATCGAAAGCCATAAACGTTTTGGCGGTGTCGTCCCGGAAATAGCTTCCCGTCATCATGTAGAACAAATTACGATCGTTCTCGAAGAAGCATTGGTGCAAGCCGGTGTGACATATGAAGACTTGGATGCCATTGCCGTTACAGAAGGCCCCGGACTGGTAGGGGCACTATTAATAGGCGTGAATGCGGCGAAGGCTGTAGCTTTCGCGCATGGAATACCGATTGTCGGAACGCATCATATCGCGGGTCATATCTATGCAAATCGTCTTATTCAGGAAATCGAATATCCTGCGCTTTCTTTAGTCGTTTCGGGAGGCCATACGGAATTGGTCCTTTTAGAAAAACCGGGTACTTTCAAGGTGATAGGGGAAACGCGGGATGATGCAGCAGGTGAGGCGTATGATAAAGTGGCCCGAACCTTGGGGCTCCCTTATCCTGGAGGCCCTCATATCGATAGGCTGGCACAAGAAGGTTCACCAACTTTGAAACTGCCTCGGGCATGGTTGGATGGCAGCTATGACTTTTCTTTCAGCGGGCTGAAATCAGCGGTAATCAACACTTTGCATAACGCCGAACAGCGCGGGGAAAAAATTGAACCTAAAGATTTAGCCGCAAGTTTCCAAGCTAGCGTGATAGAAGTGCTTGTTATGAAAGCTGTAAAGGCTGCAAAGGAATATAATGTGAAGCAGGTATTGCTTGCTGGAGGAGTTGCAGCAAATAAAGGCCTTAGGGAAGCATTAACGGAAGCTTTTAAGGATTTACCTATGGATATATCCATTCCGCCCCTATATCTTTGCACGGACAATGCCGCCATGATCGGTGCTGCTGGCAGTGTCATGTTTGAAAAGGGAAAACGATCAGGTTTGGATTTGAACGGAAATCCTGGATTGGACATTGAAGCATTTTAATTGACGAGAAGACAGGATCCCTCACTTAGGCATCCTGTCTTTTTTATCGTGTTTATAAAAAAAATAGAATATTCTGTGGATAAATTTTTTTAGATGATCATACTGCATGTGTATAAAGTGGGGTTTTTGTGGATAAGTGGATATGTTTCTGTGGATAATGTGCATAACCCAAATTAATGGCTAGTGAGCGGTAAGTGGTTTGTTAACAATTTTGTGGATAACTTTCAAGCAACGTTTTAATTGGAGAAGAAAAAGACCGAGTCAATTAACTCGGTCTTTTGTCATTCCTCCAGTTCAGTCCATTCTTCAAGAAGCTGGTCCAAACTTTCCTGGGCATTATCAAGCTTTGTTTGGACCTCCATTACTTTTTCATGGTCCTGAAAAACACCTGGATCACAAAGGAGATCATTATATTCGTTTATTTCGATCTCAAGAAGCTCCATGGCTGCCTCGATTTCCTCAATGCGCCGCTTTCGCTGGCGTTCAGCTTTTTTTGCTTCTTTATCAATTTTGTAATTTGTTTTTTCTACAGTTGCATCTAAAGTTTTAGCCTGTTCCTGCTCTTCAAGTGCTTGGATTTCCGCCTGCTCCTGTTTCTTCTCTAGATAGTAATCATAATCACCGAGGAATTCTTCGTTGCCGACTTTGGAGAGCTCTATCACTTTCGTTGCTATCCGATTTATGAAATAACGGTCATGTGAAACGAAAAGAATAGTTCCCGGATAATCGATCAAGGCGTTTTCAAGCACCAATTTACTATCGAGGTCCAAATGGTTCGTTGGTTCATCAAGAATTAAAAAATTCCCTTTTTGCATCATCATTTTGGCAAGGGCAAGCCGTGCCTTTTCGCCCCCGCTTAGTGTGGAAACGGTTTTCAAAACATCGTCCCCGCTAAATAGAAAATTACCGAGTACTGTGCGA
This sequence comes from Peribacillus sp. NPDC058002, assembly GCF_042886655.1. Lineage (NCBI taxonomy): Bacteria > Bacillati > Bacillota > Bacilli > Caryophanales > Bacillaceae > Peribacillus > Peribacillus sp. NPDC058002. The sequence goes on from NZ_JBHVQU010000078.1 coordinate 3,945, forward strand.
ATGTCCTTTTCCGGTTTAAGGGGATAGTCGTCCCATAATTCATTGAGTACGCGTTTATTGGAAACAAGGTTAGCCTGTTCTTGATCGTAGTAGCTGACTTCTACGTTCGTTCCAAAACGGAAACCACCAGAAAGTGCAGGCAGCTTAGAAATGATCGTTTTCAATAAAGTTGATTTTCCAACTCCATTTGGGCCAACAAGTGCTATGCTTTCCCCTTTAGTCATCCGGGAATTTATATTCTTTGATACCGTTTCCCCTTCGTATCCAATAGCCAAGTCCTGAAGTTGAAGTACTTCATTTCCGCTTTGCTTTTCAATCTGGAAAGAAAAATTCGCGGATTTTTCATCACCTTGCGGCTTGTCCATAACATCCATCTTTTCGAGCTGTTTGCGTCTGCTTTGTGCTCTTTTCGTGGTGGAAGCCCTGGTGATATTACGTTGGACAAAGTCGCGAAGCTTTTCAATTTCCCCTTGTTGCTTCTCGAACAGTTTCATGTCCCGCTCATAATCTTCCGCTTTTCCCTCTAGGTAAGAACTATAATTACCATGGTATTTTTTCATGTTATTCCGGGAAATCTCATATACGAGGTTTACTACTTTATCTAAAAAATAACGGTCATGTGAAACAATAAGGACAGCTCCCTGGTAGCTTTGTAAATATTGTTCAAGCCAAGAGAGGGTTTCGATATCCAGATGGTTCGTCGGCTCATCCAGAATCAATATGTCCGGTTTCCTTAAAAGCAGTTTCCCTAATGCAAGCCTTGTTTTTTGTCCGCCGCTTAAAGTGGAAATGGGGGTAGAATAGTCAAAGTCAGCAAACTGAAGTCCATGCAATACGGAACGGATATCCGCCTCATATTGATAGCCGCCCTTCTCTTTGAATGCCACCATCAAAGTGTCGTATTCATTCAGCACTTTTTGGTAAATTGTTTCGTTTTCAAAGATGTCAGGTCTGGCCATATCAGCCTCAAGGCGACGCAGGTCCTTTTCTTGCTCTATAAGGTCGGTGAATACAGTCAGCATCTCATCCCAAATGGTCAGTTCGGATTCCAATCCCGTATCCTGGGCCATATAGCCGATGGTGACGCCTTTTGGTTTGATTATCTCACCGCCATCATGGGAAAGCTGCCCGGCTATGATTTTAAGCAGAGTTGATTTACCGGCGCCATTTCGGCCGACTAGTGCAATTCGATCTTTATTTTGAACTTCGAGCTTCATATTTGATAAAATAAGTTCAGCTCCATAATATTTCGATAGTTGATTGATTTGTAATAAAATCATAGATTTCACCTCAATTGATTATTGTTAGTGTAACGTATTTTAGTTAATATCGGCAACAGCTTGGTTCCAAGCTTAAACAAAAGCTGTTACATAAAGTGGAATAATAGTGTATGATTTAGGAGGGGTTACTTAAATGGGAGACTTAACGCATTTTAATGAACAGGGCAGGGCCAAAATGGTCGATGTGAGTGCTAAGCCTGAAACAACCCGGACGGCAGTAGCTCAATCGAGCATTTTATTGAATGATGAAATATATGAATTGGTCACGAACCATAAAATGAAAAAAGGTGATGTACTGGCTGTTGCGCAAGTTGCAGGAATAATGGCCAGCAAGAATACATCCAATATAATTCCAATGTGCCATCCCATTGCTCTGCAAGGGGTCAATATAGCCTTTGATTGGGAAAAAGAAGAACAAGGATATAGGCTTACGATTGAAACGGAAGCTAAGACAAAAGGGAGTACAGGTGTGGAAATGGAAGCGTTAACAGCTGCATCCGTGACTGCCTTGACTGTTTATGACATGTGTAAGGCCATTGATAAGGGAATGGTGATCGGGCCTACATTCTTAGTGGAGAAAACAGGCGGAGTGTCCAGTAGCGATTATAAAAGGCAAGTAAAGCAAACAGATAGAGATTAAGTTGACAAGCATGTGTGAAAGCGGGGAAGAACAATGAACCATGACCCAAAGATACCGCAGGCGACAGCCAAAAGGTTGCCATTGTATTATCGATTTTTAAAGAACTTACATTCCTCAGGCAAACAAAGAGTTTCCTCGGCAGAGTTAAGTGAAGCTGTAAAAGTGGATTCTGCCACAATTCGCCGTGATTTTTCCTACTTTGGCGCGCTTGGGAAAAAAGGCTACGGCTACAATGTCAATTACTTATTATCCTTCTTTAGAAAAACACTAGATCAAGACGAATTGACCAAAGTCGCTTTAATCGGGGTAGGAAATTTAGGAACCGCTTTTTTAAATTACAATTTCATGAAAAATAATAATACAAAAATTGAAATGGCTTTCGAGGTTTCTGAAGAAAAGGTCGGCAAGCGAATAGCTGATGTGCCCATCTATCATATGGATCAAATCGATACATTATTGCAGGAAAATAATATTACTGCGGCTATATTGACAGTGCCAGCACAGGTAGCCCAGACGATAACCGATCGTCTAGTCAAAGCTGATATAAAAGGAATATTGAATTTCACACCTGCACGGCTGACTGTGCCTCCATCCATAAGGGTTCACCACATTGACCTGGCCGTGGAGCTTCAGTCGCTCATCTACTTCCTGAAACATTATCCTGTAATGGAAGAAGCCGCATTGGAGGAATGAAAAAAACGCTGCATCATTGCAGCGTTTTTTTATTTTTTCTTATTTTTTTGTGCAGCTTTAATCTTAAAGTGCAGCATGATCATGCGTAATCCCGATCCAAAATCAAGAGTTGCAATAAGGACAAGTATGTAGGCAAAGAGTCCCCATCCGGAAGAATTGACGGTTTGAATCGCGATAGCGGTAAAAAGAGCTCCTAAGCCAGCATAGATGATGCCCATAAATAATGGTGATTGACGTTTCATAATAAACCTCCGATGAAGGCCTGTGCAGTATCTAGCATCTTCTCAATATCCTCCCGATATACCACTTGAAGGATGATAACAAGCGTATTCATCGCAATATGAGCGCTCATGGAAACGAGAATGCGACCTGTTTTCGCATAAAGGAAAGCAAAGGTGAAGCCCATTGCCGTATATAATAGAAGATGTTCAAATTCACCATGCGCCAAGCCGAAAATAACTGAGCTGATTAAAGCTGAAATAAAGAAGTTAAAGCGTTTATGAAGAGACCCGAAAATGATTTTCCGGAAAATTAATTCTTCCAATATAGGTCCAATTACTGAAGTGACGAAAATGACCATGGGGACTTTGTAAATGAGTGAAATAAGTTGCTGCGTATTTTCAGATTCAGACTTCACCCCAAGGATTTGTTCAATGCTGCCGGCAATGCTTTGTGCAAAAAGAGCCATGAACACTCCTGCAACTGCCCATAATATGGACATCGGGACGGTAGTTTGATTTCTCGTGCCCAACTGTTCCCTCATATCTTTTTTCATTAAAAAAAGAATCAAGAATAAAGCAGCGAGAAAACTGAAAACTATCCAATATGCTGCAGACTTCACTTCGAGTTCATCGGCCGGCATTCCGGTAGAAGATCCGATAAGCATGAAAATGGGTACCCCAACAATACTGGATAATTGCATGCCAATATAAGTGATGATGACGAACCAATATTCTTTTTTCAAAAATGAAAACTCCTTTTATAGTCACCCATCCCGTTCGGAACGTTCCTGATATGGGGACAATCTATAAACGCATACTCCAAAATGGTATCAAATATTGAGGCAGAACACCACTTAAAGGTACCCCTAACATAACATTTCAATTACATTGTTAAGGAAATCATTATGTTAAAGTAGTTTACCCTTAATTTATCAGAAATTAATAAAAAATTTTCAATAAGATACTTGCAAAAAAGGCTCGGTTTATTTAATATTATAAATGTGTTAGCACTCGATGATGAAGAGTGCTAATAATCATGAAACAAATTATCAAGAGAATATGAGGAGGTTGTTTCACTTGTTAAAACCATTAGGTGATCGCGTTATTATTGAACTAGTTCAAACTGAAGAAAAAACTGCAAGCGGTATTGTTCTTCCTGATACTGCTAAAGAAAAGCCACAAGAAGGTAAGGTAGTAGCAGTTGGTACTGGCCGTGTCCTTGAAAATGGCGAACGTGTTGCTTTAGAGGTTGCCCAAGGCGATCTAATTATCTTCTCGAAATATGCAGGTACTGAAGTTAAATACGAAGACACTGAATACTTAATTTTACGTGAAAGCGACATTCTAGCTGTAATCGGCTAATTATACATCATACTTAACTGAACGAAAATTTTCTTAAAATTTTAGGGAGGTACTTATAAATGGCTAAAGAAATTAAATTTAGTGAAGAAGCTCGTCGCTCCATGCTTCGTGGTGTGGACGCACTTGCAGATGCAGTTAAAGTAACGCTTGGACCAAAAGGTCGTAACGTGGTTCTTGAGAAAAAATTCGGTTCACCGCTTATCACAAATGACGGTGTGACGATCGCTAAAGAAATCGAATTGGAAGATGCATTCGAAAACATGGGTGCGAAATTGGTTGCTGAAGTAGCAAGCAAAACAAACGACGTAGCTGGTGACGGTACTACTACTGCAACAGTTCTTGCACAAGCGATGATCCGTGAAGGTCTTAAAAACGTAACAGCTGGTGCTAACCCAATGGGTATCCGTAAAGGAATCGAGAAAGCGGTCAATTCAGCAATTGCAGAATTGAAAGCCATTTCCAAACCTGTTGAAAACAAAGAATCAATCGCACAAGTTGCTGCCATCTCTTCAGCTGATGAAGAAGTGGGCCAACTGATTGCAGAAGCAATGGAGCGCGTTGGTAACGACGGCGTCATCACAATCGAAGAGTCTAAAGGTTTCACAACTGAATTGGACGTAGTAGAAGGTATGCAGTTCGATCGCGGATATGCATCTCCATACATGGTTACTGATTCAGATAAAATGGAAGCTGTCCTTGAGAATCCATATATCTTGATCACAGATAAAAAAATCACGAATATCCAAGAAATCCTTCCTGTCCTTGAACAAGTTGTTCAACAAGGGAAACCGCTATTATTGATTGCTGAAGATGTAGAAGGCGAAGCGCTTGCAACTCTAGTTGTGAACAAACTTCGTGGAACATTCAACGCTGTTGCGGTTAAGGCCCCTGGATTCGGTGACCGTCGTAAAGCAATGCTTGAAGACATCGCGGCTCTTACAGGCGGCGAAGTGATCACTGAAGAAATCGGACTTGATCTTAAATCCGCAACAATCGATTCATTAGGCCGTGCGTCTAAAGTGGTTGTTACAAAAGAAAATACAACAATCGTTGAAGGTTCTGGAGACACAGCTCAAATTCAAGCTCGTGTAAACCAAATCCGTGTCCAATTAGAAGAAACGACTTCTGAATTCGACCGTGAAAAATTACAAGAACGCCTTGCTAAATTAGCTGGTGGCGTAGCGGTAATCAAAGTTGGTGCAGCTACCGAAACAGAATTGAAAGAACGTAAACTTCGTATTGAAGATGCATTGAACTCCACTCGTGCTGCTGTTGAAGAAGGTATCGTAGCCGGTGGTGGTACAGCACTTCTTAACGTATACAATAAAATCGCTGAAATTCAAGCGGAAGGCGACGTAGCAACAGGAGTGAAAATCGTTCTTCGTGCAATCGAAGAGCCTGTTCGTCAAATCGCTCACAATGCCGGTCTTGAAGGCTCTGTAATCGTAGAGCGCCTTAAAGGCGAAGCAGTAGGCACTGGCTTCAATGCAGCTACTGGACAATGGGTGAACATGATCGAATCCGGTATCGTCGATCCTACTAAAGTAACTCGCTCTGCTCTACAAAACGCTGGTTCTGTAGCAGCTATGTTCTTAACTACAGAAGCTGTAGTTGCTGACAAACCAGAACCTGCAGGCGCTGGCGGAATGGGCATGCCTGATATGGGCGGCATGGGCGGCATGGGCGGCATGATGTAATAAGGGTTTAAATCCCTTTGATATAGGGGTTTAAAGAGTATTTAGAAATAAATGCTCACCTATTTGCTCACCTAACATGTAAATATCTTTTAAAGTTGAAGGTCTTCCATTAGTTTACTGAACTGATGGGAGGCCTTTTTATCCCCCAGACGATGATGATAGCAGAAGAAATTAATACTTTATACTGCCCGTTAGCTGCCTGCTGTAACCTCTTTTTAGTTTCAGCATCTAATACAGCTATATAATTTGTATGTTGTAAATTAAATGCTGAAAGCCCTAATTTTACTAATCAAAAATACCGTTTAGTTCTTGTTCTGTAATAGTATAATCGGGTAAAAAATTGCTCGCTGATCGTCTGTCTTCTACACAAAAGACATGAAAAAAGAGGCTTCCATTAAATTTCGAAAATTAATGGAAAACCTCTAATTCAGAAAATGTTACCCCAATGTTGCCCCTCGTACGAAAACAACGGTTTTAAACCTTGATATTAATGGGTTTAGGCACCAAGCTACATCATGCCGCCCATAAGCTCTCAACGTAAATCCTCGAAAACAACTACTAAAAAACCTATTAAAATCAAGAGTGAAAACGAGTGGTTAACAGAATAAACGATAATACATCAATAGTGCCCGCCTCCAGTTAGACGGGCGGGCGCTATTGATTCTCATCTTCCTGTCTTTTAATCAGAACGTCAAAAATAGCGCTTGTTACACTACGCGTCCCTTCAGCATCATGCCCCAGCTCCCATAGCATCATACCACCAAATTCGTTAGCAAGAGCAAGTTTGGTTTTCTTTATCATTGTCGTTTCTCCATTATAATGATAGGTCGTCCCGTTCAAGTTAACTTTGTCTCTTTCAGCATTTGTAGGATCATGATTAATGATAGCATTATAAGATAAATGCATTTTCGTTAAGTCTTCTGGTTGTGCAAAAAGAGGAACTCCTAATACTAACTTTTTCTTCGAAATTCCAAGTTTGTCAAATAAATTAGACCAATAGCTTACGATATTCTTAGTGAATGGATACGGTGATAAATTTGCAGCATTATATTTCCCGTCCCATTGACCGTCATATGCCATGATATTAACGTGGTCAACATAATAAAACATGGATGGATCATAAACAACTGATTGAACTTCTGTCCCTGTCACACTATGAATCATTGAATATACGGCTATCGATAACTCCTTGTCATTTAAGTGTAACTTTTCTCCCAATGTTTTTGTAAAAACAGCTAGATAATGTGCGTCCTCTTTTGAACGGGGGTGCTCAAAATCAATATCAATCCCATCAAGATTCTCTTCATTCGTTAGTTCAATTAGTTCGTCAATAAGCTTTGTACGAGAAGTGGGATTTGCTATGGCAGTTTTAAAATAGTCATATGATTCTCCGCCTTTCAAGTGGCGCATGCCACCTACAGCAATCATCACCTTTGTATCTTCTTGGTGTGCATTTTGAACCATTTTGCGGAGATTTGATAAGGCCTTCCCACCATTCAATAAGAGACTTCCATCTTTTTCAGGATGGACAAATGAAAAAATAATATGTGTTAACTTCGTATAATCGATCGACGCGGGATCTCTAAAATCCTGAATATATCCTATTAATACTTTTGAATCGACAGGTTCTATATGTTGTTCTGATTTTGGCGCTTCTCCTATTATGAGTTGGCTTTGTGTTTGTGTCTGACCTTTTTCTGTATTGTTACTTGTAAATATAGATTCTAAAAAAAACCCTCCTATAAAAATGAGCAATGCTACTATTGTTAGAAGGAGGTAGTGTTTCTTCATTCAACAACCTCTTTTCATAGAAAACCGTCTTTAGAAATAGTATCAAAAAGAAATGGGAATGGGAATGGGAAGTAATGTGGTGGAAATAGTGTAAGCAACCTTATTACTCTAATTAGAGTTAAAAAGGTTGCTTATTGTAGTTATAAATCTTTCTTAAACTGTTTAGTCCAAATAAAACTTGTGATCGACTATCAAAATGTCCATTTATGATAAAGTAATTCTTTTGCATCGGAACCTTTAAGCATGAAATCAATAGGCATAGACCGATAGATAGAAAGTTATTGCTTGTCAATCTCAAGGTGTTTTTTCAATTCATTGGAAATTTCATCGAGCTTTTCTTTATCTGGTATAAAATAGTAGATTTTATTTATTTCCGAATCTTTTCCATCAATTTGGTGCTGTACTATGTTTTGAAGGGACTCTTTATAATTGGATTGAATGGCCCACATATCATTGAAAGTCAAGTTTGTTTTCACGTTGTTTTCAACAACTTTAAATATATCATCAAATTTCGTAATAGAGGATATGTGGGATCCCTTATTAATCACAGCTTCGATTACTTGACGTTGTCGAAGTTGTCGACCAAAGTCCCCCCGTGGATCGTCTTTTCTCATTCGAGAGTAACCTAGGGCTTCTTTACCGTTCAAATTGATCGTGCCTGTCGGATAATGAACACCATAAATAGTAAAATCTAAATCATTATCTACTTTCACTCCTCCTACTGCATCAACAATATCTACAAAGCTTTTCATATCACCCTTTATAAAATAATCAACAGGAATATCTAAGAACTTTTCTACGGTACGTATGGCCATTCCATCACCACCCAATGCATGAGAGTGGTTAATCTTATCTTTTGTTCCTTTCCCAATTATCTTAGTATACGTATCACGAGGAATGCTTACCACGTGCATGGATTGATTATGGGGATTAATCGTTAATAAGATTAATGCATCAGACCGTCCGTGTAGTTCTCGACCTGCGGGATCATCAATTCCCATTAGTAAAACTGAAATGGGATCTCCTTCTTTAATGTTAATCTTTTCTAGTCGTTCTTTAGATTCGTATTTTACTTGAATACTTGCTACAGTTGACGTTACTATGGACCATAAGTAATATGTGTAACTGCCTGTCCCTAAAATTAAAATAACAATTGTGGTTAATATAATAAGTAATATTTTTTTTCTCTTTCCGGTGCGCATTGTATACCTCACTTTAATAAATCTAATGGATTATAGATTATTTGTTTGTATTTAAAAATAAGAAATTATAAATTTTTGAACTGTGGATAAGCGCTTCGACATCCAGCGTAAGCGTCCCAGCGACTAATGAACTTCCCCCTCACTGCGATAAGTTAACATCGAATCGCTTACGCTCTTCGTGTTTCCTTTATCTCATTCGGAGTGGTCCAGTCCATACGTCGCTAAACGGGCACTTGTGCTTTGTTCTGAAAAATACATACTCTCTTAATTATTGGACTATGCTACAGATTTAGAATCTGTTTTAGAATCAGTTTGATAGTCTCGTCCTGTTCGATTTACTTTATTCCAGTCCTTGTTGAAGAAATAAGCAATACTTCCATACATTACAAGGTACATAATGATAAAGCGATAAATAAAAATATCTAGGAGAATAGTAAAGAATAAGCGATATATATCTTTCTTTTGAAATCTAAATCCGTAATACCTACTCACTCCAATTGCCACCAAATTATACATAAAATGAAATAATAAAATGTAAAGTAAAATGGTAAGTATATGTAAAATACCGGAAGAAAATGGATTAAAGATACTATTTACCACAAATAAACTCGTCATAATATAAGCAGTAATGGTTCTACCTATAAAAGATTCAAATATATAGAAAAACGAGACGGCTTTAGTAAATAAGGTTTTACAAATAAAAGAACGGAAATGGATGACACAGTCTATAAATGCCTTTTGCCAGCGTACGCGTTGTTTAAAAAAGTCCTTCCAGTTTTCAGGTAATTCTGTATAAGCAACAGCATCTGAAATTAGAGCAATCTTCTTATTTTTTTGTTTGGATATGTACTTATGGATGCGTAGTGTTATATCAATGTCTTCTCCTATAGTTGAACGATAACCTCCTACATTAATAAGTGTTTGTTTCGTAAAAATACCAAATGCTCCTGATATGACGGCTAAAGCTTGAAAACGTGCAAGTGATAATTTTGTAACATAGAAAGCTTTTAGAAAATCCAATGTTTGGAGACGTACTAGCATGTTTGCATGAACTAAAGACAAATAGCTCAAAGGTTTAGATGTTTTTGTTTGTAGAACGTGCACGACCCCTCCTGCAGCAACGACGTCCTTATCTTCAAAGGTTTTGTTAATCACTGATAAGGCCTGATCTGTCAAGATGGTGTCTGCATCTAATGTGATAACTAAACTTTGACTCGAATATTCAATGCCTGCATTTAAGGCATCTGCTTTTCCACCATTCGGTTTATCTAAAACGTATATATGAGGGTAAAGCTTGGATTGAAAAACATTTTTTACTTTTTTATGGGACAGCTTTCTGAGTGTAGATCTAGAACAGGGTGTTAATTTTAGAAACTTATTCAATAAAGAAAGTGTTTCATCCGTTGATCCGTCATTGATATAAATGACCTCAAACTGTGAATAAGATAATGATTTCATACTGTTAATCGAAGTTTCAATAATTCCCTGTTCATTGTAACAAGGGACTATTATACTAACCCCTTTTTCTTTTTCTATTTCTACATTACGATTAACGTCTTCGCTTTTTTCCCGAAACCAAGGCAAACAATGGAGTAAATGAAGCACAGGGAAAGCATTGCCTAAAAAGAACAAAAATACGAGAATATCATCCCAAAACACAATCGAAGGTATAATATCCGAAGTTATAATATCAATAATCATTCATCACCTTTCTGACATGTTATATTATCAGAAAATAAGGAAATAGAAATTATTTCTATGGAAATTCAGGGAAAAATTAATATAGGTAATTCTGTTGTTATAATTGTAAAATAATAAAAATTAAATATGTATAAAAACGGATAATGATGAAGATTTTATACTATTAAGTAATGCGAGGTTTGTGTAGTAGTCAAATTACAATCCGAAATAAGCTTTAATAGATATTAAATAGGCTTATAATCTGGATCTAAATACCTGAAAAATATGTTTTCTTTGAAATACAAATGAAATTTTCAATTCTATCAAAAACTCTCGTTCTTCACTTATCTAGTTGTAGAATAAAATCAACAATAGCAACTGAAATTAGTGGAAATTACTACAATTAAAACAACCATTTAATGTCCACTCATATACAAAGTAATGACGAAATTCATATCCTATCCCCTGATTTTTATAATTCCATTGATTTACAGACCTTTATGCTAGTAAATGGGGGAATAGATAAAGGATAATCGTGATGTTCAATTTTTTATGATTCTTTCCTAACGGTGTAAGAGATTTACCGTTATCCGTTTTTTAACTTTTTTTATCATTATTTTACTTTTTTACAGAATGCAACAGAGATATTACATTCTGATAAAATCAGTTTTCCTTCCTTCATTCTCTGATAATATGAATTTCTATGAAAATTTAGTGAGGTGGGGAACGGAACTTTGTTAAAGAAATTATTAGCATTATGTCTTTTATTAAATCTTATTATTTCGGGGGGAGTGGTACACGCCAATTCGGTATCCAGTGAACAAGATAGTACACCTTCAGTTACTGATCTCATGGGTTCACAAGAAGGTTATGGTGTGAGTGCCTCTAATCCCCGCGCAGTCGAAGTGGGGATGAAAGTGCTTGAAAATGGAGGGAATGCCGCTGATGCTGCCATTGCTGTTTCCTACGTGCTTTCTGTTGTTGAGCCATTTGGGTCAGGGATTGGCGGCGGTGGTCAAATGCTACTTATACCGCCGAAGACAAATAAACCTGTTGTTTATGATTATCGAGTACAAGCCACATCTGATGAGAAACTGGGTAGTAAAAAATCAGGTGTCCCCGGTTTCGTTAAAGGGATGGATATGATACATAGAGATTATGGGTCAAAACCATTTGATGAACTGATTTCACCTGCAATCGACTTCGCAGAGAAAGGAGTTGAAGTCGACAAACTATTATCGGAACGTCTTACAGGCGCCAGTCAGAGGTTGCCGGTAAAGGACTTGCCGCACTTCTATCCTGATATGAATCCCATAAAACCGGGGGAAACGTTAAAACAAAAGGAGTTGGCGAAAACTCTAACTAAAATCAAGGAAAACGGTCCAAACGCTTTTTATAAAGGTGAAATAAGTGAGAGTTTTATAAAAGCTGTTCCATACATGGATAAGAAAGATTTGGAAGACTATGAAATTCAGAAACCAGAACCTGTGAAAGGAAAACTGAATGAATGGACCGTTTATTCTGCCAGTCCTCCTCTTACAGGAGTACCTTTTGTTCAGTCGTTAAAACTTGCTGAAAAAATGAATATAGCCGAAACAAAAGGTGATGAGGGCCGATTCACTCATTTAATGACAGAAATCTCAAGAGTCACAAAGAATGATAGAATAAAAGAAATCGGAGATCCTACATTCAATAAAATAGATGTGGATGAACTTGTCAGTGATGCTCATATCCAAAAACTTGCTGATAATATTTCTCCTCACAAGATCTCAACAGTAACAGAGGATGACGGGGAAAACGTTAATGATTCCCATACAGATACAACACATTTTGTCATTGTCGATAAAGAAGGAATGATGATATCTGCAACTAATACATTGAGCAACTTTTTCGGAACAGGAGAATATACGGATGGTTACTTTATCAATAATGCCATTGAATATCAATTTAGCACTAAAAAAGATTCACCAAACCGTTATGAACCTAATAAGCGCCCAAGAAGTTCTACCACTCCGACAATTTTGATCAATGGAGAAAGAGCTATTGGGATTGGAAGCCCTGGAGGAGCAAGAATTCCGTCTGTAATGGCACAAGTGTTAGCCAGACATTTTTATCTGGATGAATCATTTGAAGAGGCTGTGAGAGCTAAAAGGTTTTATGGTAAAGGTAAATATCTATATGTAGAAGATGGTTTTCCTGAAGAGGTAAAAGTTGACATGAGAAACCGAGGATATAAGGTTCAACCAATGCATATATCCGTCTACTTCGGTGGAATTCAAGCGCTTGAAGTGAACAAAAAAGAAGGTACCATTGATGGAATTGCTGATTCACGACGAGGCGGAACATGGGATGCCAAGGGTAAAAACACTTATAAAGTTCAAAATGGGGATACCCTTTGGATAGTTGCTAATAAGTATCAAACATCGCTGGATAAGATAGTAAATCTAAATAAATTGCAGTCTACTGACCTTTATCCAGGTCAACAATTAAAAATTCCTGGACCGAGTAAAACATACACAGTTGTTTCAGGAGACACAATCTATAAAATGTCACTTAAACTTGATATTCCGATGTCTGAGTTAATACAAGCCAACCCGAAAATTGAAAATCCCCAGTGGATTTATCCAGGCGATAAAATAAATGTTCCATAAAAAGGACAACAGGAATGACTTTTATGGATGATTTATAATAGGGGAATTGAAAGTAACAATAAAGGCAATTGAGTAATTATCAACACGGATTCTGCGTTAAGCTAAATCCGTGTTTTTTTCGTTTTAACGTAAACGTCAAATGGAACATGTGAACCATTTTATAAAAATACTGTAAGACCCAGAACTCACAAGACCTCCCCATAAATTGTCTTTTATTAATAAAATCCTCCTTCGTGAATTCTGAACATTAGGGAGGGAATCATGACATTGAAGAAAATTTCTATTTTCCTTTGTGTCAATTATTTTCAAAAACTTCAGGAGGAGGGAAATCATGCTTAAAATAGCTACCATTTTAATTGCATTTATCTTAGTTTGTCTGCCTATGTTTGATAAATCTGCAATAGCTGAGACTTACATAGTTCAATCAGGAGATAACCTTTCGAAAATTTCCAATAAGTATGAAACATCAGTAGAAAAGATTGTTAATTTGAACAAATTGCTATCTACTGTAATTGAACCAGGTCAATACTTGGAAATTCCTGACACGTACATAGTTAGTGAAGGGGACACGCTTTATAAAATTTCTAATAAACTCGGAGTCTCTATACCTGAGTTATTAGAAGCCAACCCAACAATTGAAAATCCTAATTGGATTTACCTTGAACAAATAATCAATGCTCCAATAAAAAATGAAATGATTTATATGGGAAACCCTAGTAAGAAAAGAATCGCCCTGACTTTTGACGACGGTCCAGAAGATATCTATACACCGCAAATTTTAGAAATCTTAAAGCAAAAGGGTGTAAAGGCTACCTTTTTTGTGATAGGTGAGAGAGCCAAGAAGTATCCAGAACAATTAAGACAAATTTACAAAAAAGGACATGCTATAGGCAACCACACTTGGGATCACCCGCATTTACCTGAGCTTACGGACCAACAATTTAACAAAAATATACAGTCCACTACCGCAGAAATTGAGAAAATTATAGGGTTCAAACCAGATTTATTCCGACCGCCATATGGAGAAATTGAAGATAGACAGGTAGCAATGCTTAATAAACAAGGCTACCGTTCGATCATGTGGACGGCTGATACAAAGGACTGGAGTGGAGTGTACGCAGAAGAAATTTTATCAAGAGTGAAGCAAGACACTAGACCTGGAGTTATCGTCCTTCAACATAACTATCATGCATCCGGGCAATTTGAAACTGTTAAGGCATTGCCACAAATCATTGACGAATTACGTGCACAGGGCTATGAGTTTGTTACCGTCCCAACACTCTTAGGTAAATAGGAATAAAGAATTCGGGGTGCTGTTTTGTGTAGTTATTTTTTGTTTTATAAAGAGTAAAGATTTTTTTACACGGTCCAGAATCAAACTAATAATGTGTTGAAAATCTTTAGTATTTTTCAAAAGGCATAATTTAAGAGAGGGACTAAAAGCGTCCCTTGCTTTCCAGGTAAATGAGATGAATTTCCTTCGTGAGTTCTTGGTTTT
>NZ_JBHVQU010000079.1:0-18595 GCF_042886655.1 Peribacillus sp. NPDC058002
TTACGCCGAGGAGGCTCACCGCCCGCCCCGCGGAAAGCGAGCATCTGAAGGGGAAATCAACCACACCTCACTACTTGGTAAATAGCAACAAAGTATGCTAGAACAGCCAAATAAAAAGAGACCTTCTTTTAAAAGGTCTCTTAGAATAATCCTTATTTCTCACAAGCGATCAAGTCTTTGTCACGATCGCTTTTTTTATTGGCATCATATAGCGCCTTTGAAACATAAGGTTTGTATTTCGTTTTTCCTCCTTTATTTTTAACGGAAGATGTACGAGCCACGCCTCCTTTGTAGTCTTTATTCAATGCTGTACAGTTTTTATACGTCTTCACCTTTGTTTTGGCACCGGCAACATCATTCGCGCCAAACGAGAGACCCAAAACTAGTCCAAAAGATAGTAAAATAGCAAATAATCGTTTCAAAATACGAACTCCCTTTCCTAAAATTAACTTTTTACTAATCATAATGTATCATTTCATTTTTTACAATAACTATATTTCCATATTTAAAATTAAACCCGCTCTCCCTTGATCTATTTCTAAAAAAAGACCGCCAATTCGGCGATCTTCTTCTCATTGATTTAATTATTCCTTCCCTTTCACTCTGTAATGGACCTCCCCAGGTTCTTTGCAAAAGGTGATTCCGCTTCCCGGCTCGTAATAAAAGGTCTTTCTGCCTAATGAGCGTTCATGGAAGGTCGTTTGCAAATAGGAGGCTTGATCCCTTTTGAATGAGAGCTGATTTTTGCTTAAGTTTACAGGAAGGCAATGTCCGTAGTTTGTGTGGACCAATGTTTCTTTTTCGTTCATTTCCTCGAGATCTCTAATATGGATGTAGGAAAACCAGATCCCTCCCCTTTTCCGGAATGATCGGGATGAGAACCAGACCATTCCCAGCTGGGCGTTTATGCAGACAGGCAGCCTGTATTTACCGCCAAGCACGGATTTGGCTGCTGCAAGTCCTCCATCCAGATCAAGCCCAAAGTGGTTTAGCGTGTTATTCAGGATTTCCTGTCGCGGTTGGGCAACATGGAATGTGTTCTCTCCCTCCACTACCGTGGTCATCTCGACACCATTGGAATCATAATGCTCCATCATTCCGACCGTTTCCATATTCAATAAATAGTTTTTTCGTATCATCATTCCATTCACTCCCCATTTCCCTATTCATTTTTTTTGGAGTATACTGGACATAGAGGCAGGTATACTCCTGCTCGCAAGCCCTTAGGTGATGTCTTCCAGGACGTCCTCACCTAGGGGTTTTTATTTCCGTCTCTCGCACTTTCCTTTCAGATATGTCACTCACCTCCATGCGACCATTATCCTATTTTATGTATTTTTTGTAAAATCAATCTGATTTTACCTCTATCAAAATTCTTTCCCTTTTGTGGCTGCATTCCTGTTTAATTGGCTCACTCTATAAAAAATCTCGAATTTCCTTTTAAAATCTACTGCTCAGATCGCTATTTCCTTGTTATTTTGTGTCCATTTAGAGAACAAACAGCCAAAAAGTGAAATGAAATGACATTTTTGTGAAGTTTTAAGATACGTCAAAAAAAGCCTATCGTGATGATAGACTTTTTTTGACGTGGTTATTCTGCCATCTTTTTTTCAATCGCTAAATTCCTTAAATAATCCAATAAGGGCCGCACTTCCTCTGGAGCTGTTATGTCAGTAAAAGAGAAAGACTGATTCTTCTTTTCATCTGCTATATCCAGTTGGTATGAAAACGCGTCGAATCCTTGCGCTTTTACTTTTTTGCTTTCGGCAGCATTAGGAAGATCAGCTGTCATCATTAAGTTCTGCAATTCTTCCTTTTGCTCTTTTGGCAATTCATCTGTATCTATCTGGAAATTCAAGTCGAGGTTGGCAAATCCTCCTATGCAGCTAAATTTGATATGCATGTTAGATGAGTCCTCCTATTCATGGAATATGACTACTCAGGCAATCCAACCGCTTTAAAAGCATTTTCAATTGTTCCTATGGCTGTTTCAGGCACTTCTCCGCTATCAACGAGTTTTTGCGCTGCTTTGATGACAATTTGCACGAATTGATTGAAGTTCGCCGTTGCAAATAAATTCTGCATCGCATTATACCAGATCAAAGCCGCCTTGTCCGTTCCGATCTCCATGGATACTAGATAAAAGGCCTTGTTTGGTATGCCGCTATTGATATGGACACCATGATTATCGCGTTCTCCTTTATAGAAGTTCTTCATATGATCTGGCTGAATATCTTTACCCATTAACTTATTGTCAAATGCAGTACCTGGCGCCTTCATCGAACGGAGTGCCTGCCCTTTCAGTGTTGGCCCCATTATATCAGCACCGATTAGCCAATCGGCTTCTCCTGCCGTTTGCTTTAAGTGAAATTGTTTTATGGCAACTCCAAACACATCTGAAAGATGTTCATTCAAAGCCCCGGACTGACCTTCATACTCCAATCCGCTTGTGAACTGCGTAACCCCATGTGTCAGTTCGTGTCCAATTACATCGAGTGAATTGGCAAAATTGCTAAAGATGACCCCATCGCCGTCACCAAATACCATTTCATCTCCGTCCCAATAGGCATTCGTGAATTTATTCCCATAATGAACGTTCAGAATGAGATCAAGGCCTTGGTTATCAATTGAATTACGGTGCAAGACATCCTTGAAATAGTCACGCACAACTCCGCTATAATCGTATGCAGCGTTAACAACAGGGTCTGCACTTGATCGATCTCCTTCTTTCCTCGCCTCATTCTGCCGGAGTTTCGTTCGCCCTTTACAATCGTAAACATGTCGGGCTGATTCACCTTGACGTTCAGATCCTGCATCCGTTAAAGCGATAACACCGTCAATATCATATTCTTTAAAGATTCTGCGCCTGCGCATTTGACGGCTTTTCGCTAAACTGATCCGTGCTTCTTCCACTTCATTTTGTGCCAAATTCTCAAGAATATAGTTAGGTACGATGAAACACTGACACCTTTTGGAACAATCCTTATTATGCATATTCGTCACTCCTTTAAAGTTTTTTACGATCTATACCATTTCTTTTTTTCAAGAGTGCTGCTTTTCTTCAACACATTTCTATAGATTACTTTCGCCGTATTTACCTCTTTTCCCTTCATTCCATTCCTCGCCACCCGTTCAATCCTTTTTTCAGGCAGGGATGTAATACTTCACCTTTGTTTATTGGATTATTCTGCCCGTGCTGCATATACTGGATTGTATCTTTAAACAAGGAAGCTTCCTCAGAACATAAACAACATTTAAGGGAGGGC
This sequence comes from Peribacillus sp. NPDC058002, assembly GCF_042886655.1. Taxonomy (NCBI): domain Bacteria; kingdom Bacillati; phylum Bacillota; class Bacilli; order Caryophanales; family Bacillaceae; genus Peribacillus; species Peribacillus sp. NPDC058002. Next base: position 3,267 of record NZ_JBHVQU010000079.1, read on the forward strand.
ATAGCATTGGTAACTTCACAGGGTACTGCTTCGGTTAGCTTTCCATTCCCATCAGTATGGGGTATCCACGCTTCAATAGCTGGCAGAACGATCATTTTGGGTACATTTTCCATTAACTCTATTACGGATAACAGGGTAATGGGTACAATTAATTTTCGGGGTATACCTATTCCGATTAATGGGTTTTGGAATGAAAGCACTAAACAAATCTCATTTGATTCACCTTATGCCACATTCTCTGGCAATTTAACCATGATTGACGATAACCAGATTAGGATTCGGCATTTTATTCTACAAGGACGTTTTCTCATGAAGCCTCCCTCTCTGCAAGCAGGTGAATCTGGGTCTTGGATTGCCACCACTGATATACCTTTGAATCAATTTCCTGCTAGCGGTAGCGCCTATACCGAGCAATTACCTCCTGTTGGAGTTTTTTTAACATCGAGTATCCTTCATCATAATTTGTAGGGAAGTTGATATAGGGTAATCATGCTGTGCAGAAATCGTGTTTAACATAAGGAATCGTCTCTGTATCTCATTGGGACGATTCTTTTACGATAGCAAATTACCAAGCGCCTTATTGAACTGACAGGATGGATGAGCATTTGGAGATTATATTGATTCAGGTTCGCACCAAGTGACCCCTTGGCACTTTCACTTGCAATTCAACTGAAAGCATTGCTTATCCTGTTTGAGGGGTCTTCTGAATAAAGACATGTGCCTTTTTGCCCATCCCACTAAGTAGATATTTATATGAGATAGTGATTTTGGTAGACAACTTTAACTCAAAATGAGTACAAATGGAATATAGATTGACATCATTTCCCCTGTCCTTCATACTATTGTAGTAATACGATTGACAGAATATTCTGTAAACTAAGGGGATGAAACTATGAAACCAGCAGATGTTCTTAAGGAAAATTATTGTGCAAGTTTAATGAAAGCAATAGCAGAAAATGATTTTCAAGTGGCTCAACTGCTTGATGTATTATTATTCGAGGATAACTGGGAGGATGACCTATGACTAAGCTGAGAATCCTTTTAACCATTCCAATTTTGCTATATGGAATTTACATATTTGTTGTCGTTCAAAACGATAAGAATATTCCACTTTATTTGCATCTTCTATTCGCCATCTACTTGATGTTGTTTGTACATTATGAAGAAAATCCGGATGTGAAACCATAACAGGTTTTTGATTGAAGAATTTCTATGCTTAGCAATTCGTGATGGAGGATGTTTTGATCTCAATTGAATGTATGGAGCTGCCAGGATGTGTTCGTTTTAAACCCTGGGTTCTCAACACGCAATAACTTGGCATTTCTATTACAAAAACCAATAACAAGACGTAAAAAAAGCCCCAGCTCCGTAAAGGAATTGGGGCTTTCACTTATTATTTGAGCAAGAAAGTCTTCCTGTTCAAATTAGATAATGCGAGTTGTAACGATGCCTTCGATTTGTTTGATTTTTTCTTCCAAGCCAGGAATGATATCGCCGTTTACTTCACCGTCAATGTCGATGATCGTATATGCATATCCCCCACGGCTTCTGTTAACCATGTCAGCGATGTTCAGATTAAAGCCAGATACAGCCAGTGTGATTTGCCCAACCATGTTCGGAACGTTTTCGTGGAAAGTTGCCACACGACGGTTTCCTGTATAAGGAAGGGAAGTATTTGGGAAGTTCACAGAGTTCTTGATGTTCCCTGTTTCTAAAAAGTTCTTCAACTGACGGGCTGCCATGATGGCACAGTTTTCCTCTGATTCAAGCGTAGAGGCCCCAAGATGCGGAATTGGAACGACATTTTTCATTTTCAACACGTTTTCATTCGGGAAGTCAGTAATGAACTTGCCTACTACTCCGCTTTCAAGTGCAGCTTGCATATCATCTTCATTCACTAGCTCGCCGCGTGAGAAATTCAAGATATGTACGCCCGGCTTCATGATGCTGAATGTTTCTTGGTTAAACATTCCTCTTGTGTCGTCAGTTAATGGAACGTGTACTGTAATATAATCAGATTCTGCAAACAATTCTTCAATTGTCATGGCGCGCTGTACATTGCGGGACAAGTTCCAAGCTGTATCAACAGAGATGAACGGGTCAAACCCAATGACATCCATGTCCAAATCCAGGGCATCATTCGCTACAAGTGCACCGATTGCACCTAAACCGATTACGCCAAGAGTTTTACCCTTGATTTCTTTACCAACGAATTGTTTCTTTCCTGCTTCAACAAGCTTTGGAATTTGTTCTCCTTCGCCTTCAAGCGCCTTAGTCCAAGCCACACCTGCAAAAAGGTTACGAGATGAAGCCATTAATGACGTCAGCACCATTTCTTTTACAGCGTTTGCGTTAGCACCAGGTGTATTGAAAACGACAATTCCTTGCTCAGTGCATTTATCGACCGGAATATTATTGACTCCAGCCCCTGCCCTTGCAATTGCCTTTAACTGATCGCCGAATTCCATAGTATGCATGTTAAAGCTGCGAAGAACGATCGCATCGGGGTTTTCACTGTTATTGTCGACCTTGAATTCGCCTTTATTGAATACATTCAGCCCGCTTTCGGCAATATTATTTAACGCTTTAATCGTTTTGACTTTTTCTAAAAGTAATGTGCTCATTTTGTTTGCTCCTCTTTTGCTTATGATAGTTTTGAAATTTCAAAATACTGACAGGATTCTTAAGCCCATGAAAATCTGCATACTTTAATCCTTCACTATCTATTAATATACAGAAAGAGGCAAGGGATAAAATCCCTTACCTCTGCCCAGGCGAACGGCTACGACACTATGTGTTCCCTCACGGTTATCCGTGTTTCGCCAGTTGCACATAGTCTTTTTCATTTATTTTATTCTATCAAACTATTCAGCAACCTTCAATATCATTTTCTTTTTTTTTGCAGAAGCCACCACTCATCAGAAATATCGACGAATTCTATAGGTTTATCTCCGAAATTAGAAATATATCGACGAAATCTACAGGTTTATCTTCGAAAGTTTCATTATTAACTAGGACGGTTCAATCTTTTTATTACAACTGTAAATAGTAAAACGACCAAGAACAGGATGAAAATGATTACGAACGGAATGGTCGTTGTAAAAAAGGTGACCCATCCACTTTCTTTGTTTTCTGGGGTAAACTCTATTTTTTCTATATCATGTTCCTTTATGGTGTGAGTCATTCTATCTTGCCAAATTTCACTATCTGGTACAGATGCGATAAAGTATTGATCCTTTTCATACCCTGCCAACCGGCCTCTTATTTCATAAACACTATTTTGTGGCTCCACCTTTAAAAATGTCACTTTCCCATCTTCTAAAGTTGTAAAAAATTCATCTTCAGTTAATTTCTCAGTCGGTTCTTTATCATTATTAAAAACCAGCACAATTCCCAAAGTAACCAAAAAGATTAATAAATAAAATAATTTACTACGGAAAATCCACTTCATCTCAAACCTCTCCCACAAAAACAAACTACAGGCAATAGTATCATATATAGTTAATTATTAACAATTAAACTATCGATGTATTGCTTGCTAAATGGATAATTTTAGTAAAAAATAGGTGATATAGCAAACTAGAAGTTTAAGGGGGAAAATTTTTGATTACTCATTTCGCGGATTTAGAATTACTGACAGTATCTATAGAGGGCGTAAAGCAATGCTATGCTAAACACCTGCAGTTTCCCATTCTATTTGAATCTAAAGACTTTATTCAGTTTCAGCTTACGCCCTTTACGACGTTAAGTTTTAAAGAAGCGTTTGAACCCATTTCTCCAGCACACTTTGCTTTTCAAGTCCCCTATTCTCATTTTGATGAAGTCGCTGCATTTGTGCAACAATCCGGATTATTGGTCCTAAGCCAAGAACAGGGTCAGTATATGGACGAAACGAACGGTAGAAAAAATTTATATTTTCGTGATGGAGATGGTAACCTTCTCGAAATTATTGCCCATGGTTATGTGAATGAGGATGAACTGAAAGCATCCGGGATGCTACAAATACTTTATTTAAGAGAGATTGGCTTCCCTGTGGATTCGGTACCAAACTTACGAGAGTGGCTGAAAAGGCACTTTGGTATGAAAACGGAAAAAGATCAAGATATATTTAATTTCGTCATTAGCGGAACAGCACATGCAATAGTGGTTTCAAAACTAAGGCCTTGGATTCCTATTGCCATGAAGGCCTTACCGCCAAAGATGGCGGTGACATTCGGTACACCCGATAATCGTTTTATTAATGACCTATCAAAACAAATGGATCACACTTTTTCAGATGGCTCCAAGAAACTATTTCTGTCTAAGGATAGTTATTCTTTTTATATTGAACATACCCCTGAATTCAGTGAATCAATGGTGGAAAATCTGAATTTACCTATTTGAACACTTTTTCTTTGGCAAAACCAAAAACTCCTATTATTTAATAGGAGCTCCAGATGATTTCCTGATTACCAATTCAGGCTTTAAATTGATCGTCCGATAGTCGGCAGGACCGACTTCATCCACTCACTCGATCACTAATTGTGTTCCTGGATATCCGAAATCATAAGCAGGCTGTGAAGATACGGTTAAAAAAGGATCGAAGTCCGAGAATAATTCTAAGTCGTCAAAGCAAACGACGGCAATGTCTTCAGGGACTTTAATCTGTTTTTCTCGTAAACTTTTTATAATTTTGATGGCAATGAAATTGTTGGCGGCAAAAATCGCCGTTGGCCGCTCAGAGGGCGGGACATTCATCAATCCGTCAATACCGTTCCATTGCTTTTCCTGTTTGTAATGAGTCTCTATGACGAAAGAGTGATCGATGGTCAAATCATCTATTTTCAGCGTTTCAAGGCCTGATAACGCTCTTTCGAAGTGGAGATCGTAAGCGGACCATGTACCATAGCGATTCGTTCGTGTCCAAAATCGATGAGATGCTGAAGAAGCTTTTTCGTTCCTTCATAGTTATCACCAAGCACCCGATTACAAGAAACATCTTGAATTTGCCTATCTATCAATGTAAATGGAACCCTGTTTTTAATTAATTTCTTTAAATTTTTCATCGATTGATCGCCTGTTGGTGCAATGATTACACCATCCACCCGATTTGAAATCAATGCATCGATATATTCACTCTCTTTTTCGTAATCCTCATCGGTATTGCATAAAATGAGCTGATATCCCATTTGATTGGCTTTATCCGCGGCCCACAGTCCTTCGGAAAGGACTGTGTCTTGCATTTCATTTAATTTTGATTAAATCCGCTTTCGTCCATGTAAAATACTTCCCAAGAATGCCCGTCGATATCAAGAAAACTCCAACCGTACATGAAACCATGATCAATGGCTTCATTGAAAGGCTTTCCGCCAGCATCCAGTGCCCTATTCACGATTTCATCGACTTCTTCCTTACTTTTAACGGACAGGGCGACGATGGCTTCCGTACTCGCTGCTGAATTCGGGATTTCCTTCTTCGTAAACGTTTTAAAGTAATCTTCCACCAATAACATGACATATATGGACTCGCTGATAACCATGCATGTTGCATTTTCATTGGTCATTTGCTCGTTAAACACAAAGCCGACCTTTGTGAAAAATTCTACTGAGGCATCCAAATCTTTAACAGGCAAGTTTACAAAAATCTTTTCCGCTTGAACTCCCATCCAATTCACCCTCGCTTGATTTATTTGTTCACTCACCTACTATTCGCTGCATTTTTCGATTATCCTGCTTGCAGCATAAAAGGAGAGATCACCATAAAATCTTCCTACTTCAAATAAACACTCATAATCTGTGTTTCGTTTATATTCGCTTGGGTGCTATTTGTTTTTTCCAATTTTTCAACTAGCTCGCCATTCGTGACAACAATCGGAGTTACGATGCTTGGGGCTTTGGACTTTATCAGATCGATATCAAATGTAACAAGCTTGTCTCCTGCTTTTACATTTTGCCCTTCTGCGACATGGACTTCAAATCCCTCACCATTAAGGTTAACTGTTTCCAATCCAATATGAATCAACAATTCAATGCCATGCTTTGTGCGGAGGCCCATTGCATGTTTAGTATGAAAAACCTGGATTACTTCTGCATCGATTGGAGATACGACCAACCCCTCCTCAGGAAGTATCGCTATTCCGTCCCCCATCATTTTACCGGAAAACACCGGATCTGGAACATCTTCAATATTTATTACTTGTCCATTAATAGGAGCAAGCAGCTGTTCCACACTTTCTTTTTTACTGAATAATTTTTTGAACATACTATTTCCACCCTTCTCTTTCGGTCTTGAATCTCACGAATATTTGATTAATTCTGATAATCATTTCTATTATTTATTCTTTTTTGATTTGCCTTCCGCTTTTTTCTTTATGTTCTCTTCCACTCTAAATATAACCATCTCGGTTATTAATTCATAAGGAATTGGCTTGTTTAGCGGAAACTGAACGGCCCCTTTTGAACATTTATATTCCGTTAAAGCAGATTCAAACGAAGTGATTGCGCTAGGGGTCGGATAGAATCCAATATGTTTTTTATAGGCAGCGAAATGTACCAGATTTCCATATAAACCAAAGGTAGGCATTTGATAGCTTATCTTTTCTTCTGCATCCGGCGCTGCATCCTTTATGACTTTTCTCAACGTTAGCAGTATCTCCTGAACTTCTTCGGGAAATTGTATAATATATTCATCAATTGAATGAAATGTATTGGTTCCTTCCATGGTTTCTCCTTTCTAAAACCAAATGATTAGTCATCAATACCTTTAATATAACATTTTATCCTTCCACTATCATGTTCCGTTACCTTTAAGGGAAAGGAACCCGGGCACTCGCGGCTAATTCCGCCAGTTTTCCCCAGTACAAATCATATGATTGGAGATCAAAAAATAACTATATGTGCTGAATGATGCTGCTCAATAATCCATCAAAAATCGGATCGAACTTCAATAGGGGCGTAAGCAAAATCATTTTGGCTTTCATAAACCGCTCACTTTTCATAATTCCGTTGATGATGGGGATGGTTCCAAGTGATTTACCTAAGAACACCGTTCCTTGATATTCATGGTTTTGAAGTACTTCCGTAATGACGGGATTTATATCATTAACGATCACTTTTGTTATATCTACCAATGGATGCTTGAAAATATCCTGATCGTAAGCGTAATGAACATGCACGACATCATACTGATTTTGAAGCATCACCATCGTCGAATAATAGAATAACGGCATCTCATACGTGTACCCCGCACCTAAAAACATAAAACACACGGCTGGACTTCCGTTTTCAATATGTGTGTATGTAATTTCTTTTTCATTACTATTTACTTTTCTTCGGTTAACCCTCATGATAGATTCCTCCCTTTATCCATTCTGGCATTTGCTCTATACACTCATTAGCAAGCCGCTGCATTCCTCCTTGACAGATACTATCTAGATAGAATCCAAGAATTAGGTTTCGTTTTTTATCGGGAATAGGTATACTTTATCCATTAACCTATTTTATGGAAATCACTTCTGATGATGTATCAATCCAGCCTTAAAGGAGAGTGTGTAATGAAAATCAAAACGTTATGTTTCATTCTTGTCCTGCTAGTCACTGGTTCCATGGGTACGATTCAAGCAAGTGCAAACGATCAAAAGGTGAAAGAACTGGATATCGGGGAGTCTTTCGATGGTGCGGAAGGCACGATGGTTCTCCAAAACTTAAAAAATGATAAATTATATATCTATAACAAAAAGAGAAGTAAAGTACGCTATACCCCAGAATCGACATTCAAAGTCGCGAATGCATTAATCGGTCTACAGACAAAAGCGGTGAGCGATGAGTATGAAGTGAAGCGCTGGGATGGCGTAATCAGGGATTTTGAGGATTGGAACAGAGATCATACGCTGGCTTCAGCCATGAGGCATTCCGTGATCTGGTATTATCAAGCAATGGCCCGCGATATCGGGGCGGAAAACATGCAGAAATATGTGAACCTGATCAATTACGGCAATCGTGATATCTCCGGTGGGATCGATCAGTTCTGGCTCGACAGCAGCATAAAGATTTCTGCCCGGGAACAAGTCCAATTCATCGAAAACCTTGTAGAGGAAAAACTGCCTATCGATAAGCAGCATATGAGAACCGTAAAGAGAATCATGATCAATGAAGAAGCAGACTCATATGTCCTCCATGGAAAAACCGGTACACGCCTTTCTGATATGGGATTGGGCTGGTATGTGGGTTACATCGAAACGGACAAAGGCAAATGGGCCTTCGCAACGAACATGGACGGCAGCGGAAGCAAAGCCAAAACGATTACACTTGATGCCCTGAAAGAGTTGGATATCATAAAGGAATAATAGTTCACGCATGCTCAAAATTCTTGCTTTGTCTTAAAGATATCTAAAAAGTTGATTGGAATGCAAGGTACGAGACTCCTGCGGGAAAAGCGAGTGCCCTACGTTCCAACGCAGGCTTTGTGACTTGCTGAGAGAGTGCGTCCAACTCCAGAGGCTATTGTGAGTAAACGGAAACAAATTTCCCCAGAACAGTTCCCCTCCAAGAGATTCGAACAAGCTAAAATAGCTTCACTTGAATAGATAACCGCGAATTTACGACGTTATTAAAATCGAAATATAAAAAAGCCCCATTTCCCGGTGCTGCAGGCGGGAAATGGGGCTTTGGTTACTACATGAAAGCAAATGCTCTTCTTTTATGGTTTACATGTAATGAATTATATTATTTCGATATACCCTTCTGTTCCATGCACGCGAATTCGTTGACCGTCTCTTATGATCTTGGTGGCATTTTCCACCCCGACAACCGCAGGTAAGCCATATTCACGCGCGATAACTGCTCCATGGGTCATCAGTCCGCCAACCTCGGTAATTAGACCTTTTATGGAAACAAACAATGGTGTCCAGCTAGGGTCGGTAAAGGGGGTGACCAATATATCTCCCTCATCTAAATCCGCATCTTCCATGTTTAAGATGACACGTGCCCTTCCCTCAATAACTCCGGAAGAAACAGGTAGACCTACAATAGCTTCGGCTGGCAGATTTTCTCGTTTGTACTCACCCACAATGATTTCACCATCAGACGTGATAACACGTGGCGGAGTTAGTTTTTCATATAATTTATACTCTTCTTTACGTTTGCTGATGATCTGGTAATCCAATTGATTTGTGCGTACGACTTCGTGAAGCTCTTCAAAAGTGAGGTAGTATATATCTTCTTTTTCACGAATGACTTTGGCTTGCAAGAGTTGTTCGGCTTCTTTCAGTAATGCCTGCTTATAAACGAAGTAGCGATTAACCATGCCGTATTTTGGATATTCCCGATAACCGATGAAATTCCGGACTAGGCTGATCATTCGTTTTGTTTCTTTGGCTTTTTGTTCACCATCCGGTAATTGCTTCAATCGATCTAATAACTCTTGTTCTTTTTTCAAAGCTTCCTGTCGCCCTTGCTCAAATTTCCGATTGCTGGCATTAGGCTCAAAGTTTTTGATATTGCTGAGAATCATAGGGATGAGTGTAGATGGTTTTTCGCTCCAACGAGTTTTAGTAATATCGATTTCTCCGGTACATCGCATTCCGTATTTGCGGAGATAATCATGGATAGCGTCTTGGGTTTCCTGTCCACCATCAAACTTAACCATCTCATCCAAAAAGTTATCATCTTTTACATGTTGTAAATAATCAATTACTTCTGGATAAGGACGAATCACATCTGCGATATCCAATAGCGCCAGACCCATTTCCGAAGTAATATTGTTTGGTACAGATTGAGAAAGCGTATCTGCTGCGTTTTTTTCACCTAACCACTTGTTCATTTTTTCATTGATCCATGATGAAGCATCCATAGCAGCCATAAACACAGCTGAACTTTTTGGGTCAAATAAAATCTTCTTTAATATCTGGAAATCTTCCAGAATAAAATCGAGTAAATCCGATCCTGATTTCGTTTGGATGTTTTGTTTCAACTCTTCTATCGATAGTTGACTGCTCTTAATCAAACCAGAAACGATTGTCGGGTCGTTTTCGATTTGTGCCCTAGAATCCGCGGACGACACACTTTTATTGCTTTTACCGGAACCCTGCCCTTCCTTATCATTTGGTAAGGGTTTTATGAAATCTCCTCGCTCTATTATGGTAATGAGTGCGTTTTTCATGAGCGGATCGTGTTGTCCCATGCCATCTAATAACATTTTTCTGCTGTCAGGTGAAGCCAGCATATGTGTGACATCAACAAATAACCTTCCACCAGCTTTACGCATGGGTGCATTAGTCGTTAACAGGAAAAAGGACAATCCCAGCGGTTTCATGGAATCGGTCATCATTTGTTGGTGACCAACAGATACATACACGTGATTCTCCTGATCATTTGCTTCAGGAATGGGATGCAAAGTAGTGATGGGCCGGCTCTGGACAATATAAAATGTATCATCAACCAAACACCATTCGATATCTTGCGGGCAGCCAAAGTAAGCTTCGATCTGTCTTCCTGTGCGTGCTAGTTGTAATATTTGTTGATCAGTAAGAGTTTGAGCCTTTTGCCGATCGGGATCGATCTGCTGGGTCTCTGTTCCGCCTTCTTTTAGTCCATGGATAGCCAATTTTTTGGTTGCTATCCTCATATCGACGATTTTCTCTTCTTGCACTTTATAGTTATCAGCAGAGACCAAACCGGAGACCAATGCTTCTCCAAGTCCAAAACTCGCATCGATCGATAGCAGCTTTCGGTTAGAAGTAATCGGATCAGCGGTAAATAAAATCCCTGAAGCCTGTGGGAAGACCATCCTTTGAACGATTACGGATAAATAAACCTGACTGTGGTCAAATCCATTTTGCATACGATAAATTACCGCGCGATCCGTAAACAGGGAAGCCCAACATTTGCTGATATGCTGCATGATGGCATCGACGCCGATAATATTTAAATAGGTGTCTTGTTGACCAGCAAAAGAGGCATGTGGCAAATCCTCAGCAGTCGCACTAGAACGCACTGCATAAGCATGTTCATCACCAAACAGGGAGAGATGGTGAGCAACAGCCTTCACTACATCGGAAGGAATTTCTACTTCCATGATGATTTTCCGAATCTTCCTGCTGATCTCGCCAATTCGATCTCGATCCTCTACTTTTAGCCGTGTTAGTTGATCCACCAATGCGCAGAAGGCTTCGTTTTGTTCAAGGGCTTTTTGATAACCTTCTGTCGTAACACAAAATCCTTCTGGCACTTGTATTCCCTGAATCTTCGATAGTTCCCCTAAATTCGCTCCTTTTCCTCCGGCGAGTAAAAGTTGCGTTTTATCGATTTCCCGAAACTCTAGTACATATGGTTTCATTTCTTTCCCTCCCATTTATCGCTCAATACCAAGACAAATCATTCTCTGATCAACCAATTGCGCGGTACACTCTTTCTTGGTCCTGGTGAAGTTCCATGTTCATCAAACACTACTTTAAAAAATAAAAAGAGGGGTTGACTGAAAAAGGCTTCATGGAGTATAATTAAAATAGGGATAGTTTATACAAAAATCCCACAAAGTTGTGTAACTATATAAATTTACCACAGTTTTTCCTTTTTATCAATGATTAAAGGAAGAAAAATTCCACAAGACAATTGACTACAAAAAATGATATCCAAATAGACGATCATTTTTGGTTAACGTCAGGAAAATGCCGATTTACAATGATAATGAATTCAAATAGTAAAAGCCCAATTTCTATATAAAGAAATCGGGCTTTTTTCGTTCCCCCATTAAAGTGCCCTTTAATAAGGCTGTTTTCGCATTCTTTGTGCTATTTACCAAGTAAAGCGGTGTGGTTGATTTCCCCTCCAGATGCCCGCTTTCCGCGGGTGGTGAGCCTGTCCCGCTGCTCCCGCAGGCGTCTCGCACTTGCGCTCCAATCAACCTTAAATCGTTTAGTTTTAAAAACAACAAGCTTTACGAAAAGAGCCTTTAATAAAAACAATGAAGAAACTAGTTATCTCGAATTAACCTAGAATAGCAAGTGGATGCGAATCGGACTTTTCTATTTCCATGATGGTTTTCTTGTTTTGTTGTACTAAATGAACGCTAAACCTTTTTCCAGGATCGCACCCGATTGTGGAAGATGATTATAAGTTTTGCTCACATTCCAATTATGGAAACCATTTCACCATGTTGCACGAGGAGAATAAAACAATGATATTTTTGTACATAATGATACAGGTGTAAGTTTTAGAAGTTTCCGCTTGAAAACAGAACCTATGTTCGTGTATACTTTAGCAGTTATCACTAAGGAATCCAATTTTAATTCAAAGGGGAATGAAAATGATTAAACCGTATTTAATGTTTAACAGAGAATGTGAAGAGGCTTTCAAACTTTATATGGAGGCATTTGGCGGGGAACTTATTGCGATGCAAAAATATAGTGATCTCCCTTCAAGTCCAGACTTTCCTGTTGAAGAGAGTGATAAGGAACTTGTTCTATACTCACAATTAAGAATCACAGAAGATGGATTTATTATGGGTTCTGATTCAAAACGCGAATTGAATGATAGTGACAAAGTGGTTGTAAGCGTGGAGCTTAACTCGGAGGAAAAAGCCAGAAAGGCATGGAACCTATTAAAAGAGGATGGATCTATACATATGGATCTTCATGAAACATTCTTTGCGAAACTTCACGGTTCGTTGAAGGATAAATTTGGCATTTCATGGATGTTTACTGTCAACTAAATTGAATCCAATGCCAAAAGACAGCCCGTTATATGACTGGTTGTTTTTTTTATTCGGATCACAATCCTCATTTAAAAATCACTCAACAACCTGGCATTAGCTCCATAAAAAAAGAGCTGCCAATGCAACTCCTTATTGAAGTAAGGCCTGCTTGTATCACCATACATTTCAATACAAGAAAAATAGTGTGAACCATACAAACGCAACACCAAAATCAAATAATATCCGGCTCTTATTTTCCTTTTTTAAAAGTTTTTCGAATGCGTCTATTATTGAACCAACCCCTAATAAGATTAATAAATATTTTATGAAATTAAAATTAAACTCATTTATTATTCCTAATATTAAATTCAAGCCCATTAATATTATCATTAAATATCTAATCAGAGTAAACGGTTTTGTACTTTCACTTTTTTCAAAAAACAATCCCATTACATCTTTCAACTTATTTGACATTAAATTTCCCCCATAAAACTACAAACAAATTTAATAAACTATACCATAACGCAAACTGGTCTTCTTCAGCAAAGCTAACCTTTTGTTGCATAAGAAAAGGAGCTTTAGATCAGCTCCTGGTAATGAAGTAAAGTACCCGCTAATTGGATAACAATTAGCAGCTGTTTTTTTACTGTTAATATATTATAGGTTTCATCATCACCTTGTTTAATAACCCCTCGGTCACAAGGCTGCCCACCGCACCCTGGATAAAAAATGGTTTGATCGAACACGACAAACCGGTCTTGTATCGAAACAATATTTGCCGAACATTCTTTTAGATATCTATTCTCTCTATATAACTCTATTCGTGCCCATTTTTTTCTCTTTTTATTGCCTTGATATCCTCTACCAGCATGTCAACATGTTCTTTTTTCGTAGCCCAACTAGTGCAAAACCTTACAGCACTGTGTGCAGCATCGACCTTTTCCCAAAAGGAGAATGAATACTTTTTGCCTAATTCCAAAATTACATCTTCAGGCAAAATCGGAAACTGCTGATTTGATGTGGAATCATATCGTAATGAAAATCCATTTTCAACAAATGCTTCTCGAATCATCATTGACATTTCCACGGCATGATTGGAAATTTCATAGTATAAACCATCTTCAAATAAGGTTTCAAACTGGATCCCCAATAGTCTACCTTTAGCCAGTAATCCTCCCTTTTGCTTGATAAAGTACCGGAAATCCTTTTTGAGGGCATCATTCATGATGACTGCCGCTTCACCAAACATTGCACCAACTTTCGTTCCCCCTATATAGAACACATCACATAGCCTTGCAACATCTGCCAAGGTTAAATCGCTGTCTTTTGAAGCCAAACCATACCCTAATCTAGCTCCATCCAATACCAATGGCAAACCACATTCCCGGCAAACTTTACTTAATGCTTCCAATTCTCCTTTACTATAAGTCGTTCCATTTTCCGTAGGGTTAGATATGTAAACCAAGCCTGGCTGTACCATATGCTCATGAGTAACATCATTCCAGTGAGCATCATATAATTCTTTCACCTGTTCAGCTTGAATTTTCCCATCATCACTCGGCAAAGTAAGCACTTTATGACCAGTGGCTTCAATTGCTCCTGTTTCATGTCCCGCGATATGCCCGGTAATTGCAGCAACTGCACCTTGATGCGGCCGCAAAATTGAAGCGATGATGGTTGTATTCGTTTGTGTTCCCCCTACTAAAAAGTGTATATCTGCATTCGCCGCATCACACTCTTTTCGAATGTAAGCTCTCGCGTTTTCACAGTGCTCATCCACTCCATATCCGGGTGTTTGTTCTTCATTGGTTTCTATTAATCGTTTCAGAATTCGCTCATGAGCACCTTCTGTATAATCATTTTCAAAACGTATCATCCTATATTCTCCCCAAACTATCCAGTTTCTTCTGAATGAACATCATAGAAACATGGATTTCTTTTATTTCATTTTGTGATAACCCTTGGAATAACCTCACTATTTGTTCATCAGATCTTTCATTAAGCTGGTTAAAAAGAGTCATCCCTTTAGAGGTCAACCGAATCAAACTAGTCCTGTTATCCAAGGTCGAGTTTTCCCTCATGACCAGTCCATCTTTACTCAGCTTGCTAATTATTCTGCTCATATAGCTGCGATCAATTTCCAGCTTATCAACCAAATTGTTTGCTATACACTGCTCCATCAAACCGATTTCTAAAATTACCCGTGCCTCAGTGAAGGAATACCCGGTATCCAAAATATGCTTATCCAATACACCAAGTATATTTGTATAAAATCTATTGAACTGCCGTATATCAGCCATGGTATTTTTACTAATATTCATTGTTGACTTCC
This sequence comes from Peribacillus sp. NPDC058002, assembly GCF_042886655.1. Lineage (NCBI taxonomy): Bacteria > Bacillati > Bacillota > Bacilli > Caryophanales > Bacillaceae > Peribacillus > Peribacillus sp. NPDC058002. The sequence goes on from NZ_JBHVQU010000079.1 coordinate 18,268, forward strand.
TTTTTTAGTGGACTTTATCCACTAATACTTTATTGTAATTAGTGGACTTTGTCAACATTCCCACAATAAACTTGAAGAATCAATCGATCCACTAGTTTAACCAATTTCATAAAATTCACTAGCTTGAAATTGATTTAGGTTTTTTAGGATTTTTTTTCTCAAGGGAGTTACAATGATTCAATTGGAATTATAATAAAACCATTTGTTCCCTCGGAATCTGGTTTCATTGCATGCGGGTGGATTATTTAGGCTGTTTTCGCATACTTTGTTGCTATTTACCAAGTAATGTGGTGTGGTTGATTTCCCCTCCAGATGCTCGCTTTCCGCG
>NZ_JBHVQU010000080.1:0-18172 GCF_042886655.1 Peribacillus sp. NPDC058002
TATTCGTGGATGGTATTCACGGCCGTTAGCACCGCTAGCTTACTTGTATCCAAGTATGGATTTTTCATCCTGATCTCTCTCATTTTTTCGTCAACCATCGAAGCGACCAGGCGCATATGACTTGCGCTTTCTGTGCCGACGATTGTATATGGTTGTCCGTATATATCAACTGTTGTTTTATTTCGTTTATCGTCTGACAAAATGATGCCCCCAATCTAAACAATCCTAATTCTATCATATCATGAAGTTTTTCGTCACGAAAGAGAGTACATCGTCATTTCTCGCATAAAAATTTCAATAATTTGTCAAACGAAAGCGGATTTAGGAAGAAGATCACCTAATAAACAAAATGAAGTTAGGAGCTAAACCATTATGTCCCATGTTGTTTTACTTATCAGTCCTGAACAAATCAAAGCGATGAAGGCCCATTATTCTTCATCCTTGGCCGCCAAGCTGCCCCCGGGGAGCATCTTTTCCGCAAAACCGCCGCTATGTACGGTTACGGCCTATAAATCCGGTAAGGTCCTTTTTCAAGGTAAGAATGCCGAACTAGAAGCTGGAAAATGGCAAAAGGGCACCACTGCTGCGGCTCCAAAGAAAAAAACGGCATCTTCTGCATCGGTCAAGGCCCATCGATATTCGCCGCCTGCAAATATCGGAACCATGTCAGTGATCGGTTCCGATGAGGTCGGAACAGGAGACTATTTCGGCCCGATCACCGTCGTAGCCGTATATGCAAAAAAGGAGCAACTCTCACTATTGAAGGAGCTTGGTGTCCAGGATTCCAAAAATCTGAAAGATCCACAGATCATCGAAATTGCCAAACAGATTAAGGATGTAGTGCCCTTCAGCCTGCTCACATGCGACAACCCAAAATATAATGCGCTGCAGGCAAAGGGAATGTCACAAGGTAAAATGAAAGCACTCCTCCATAACCAAGCAATCAAGCATCTCATGCAAAAAATCCAGCCGGAACAAGCGGAAGCGGTCCTTATTGATCAATTCGCTCAACCAGAGGTATTTTTCAATTACCTCAAAGGCCAAGAACTATTCCAGGCTAATGCCACCTATCTATGCACAAAAGCGGAAGGCATTCATCTTGGAGTAGCAGCCGCATCCATCATTGCCCGATATGCATTCGTCAAACGCTTTGACTTGCTGAGTGAAAAAGCCGGATTCAAAATCCCTAAAGGTGCCGGATTTGCAGTCGATGAAGCAGCCGCAAGATTGATTCATGAAAAAGGAATCGATTCATTACACGAATTCACGAAAACCCACTTCGCCAACACAGAAAAAGCGAAGCGACTATTTCAACAGAAATATCATAAATAGAAGAAAGCGGCCGACCTTCCGGAACAGCCGCCTTTTACTCGTGTTTGCGCCTTTTACTCGTGAGTTTGCGCTGTTTACTCGTGAGTTTGAGCTGTTTACTCGTGAGTTTGAGCTGTTTACTCGTGAGTTTGCGCCTTTTACTCGTAAGTTTGTGCCTTTTACTCGTGAGTTCTCGCTGTTTACTCGTGAGTTTGCGCCTTTTACTCGTGAGTTTGCCCCTTTTACTCGTAAAATCAAAATAGACAGCTCCCCATGTTTCAGGGAGCTGTCTTTTTGGTTTATCCTCTTAGTTCTGCGCCAGCTTTTTGTTTAACGGCTTCAAGAACTTTATCATGTGCTTTTGTAATGTCCTCGTCCGTTAGAGTACGTTCCGGGTCGAAGTATTTCAGTGAGTAGGCAATGGACTTCTTGCCTTCCTCCATTCTTTCACCTTCGTATAAGTCGAAGATGCTTACTTCTTTCAGCAGTTTGCCACCGGCTTCTTCAATAATATCCTGAATGTCCCCGGCTTTCGTAGCTTGATCCACAACGAGCGCGATATCGCGCGTGGTTGATGGATAGCGCGGAATGGTTTGGTACGCAATCGGAGCGACTTCGGCTTCGGCCAATGCTTTTAAGGAAAGTTCGAAAATGTATGTTTCTTTAATATCCAAGTCTTTTTGGACAGTTGGGTGCACTTGGCCGATAAAGCCAATCACTTCACCATTCAATAGTACTTCCGCTGTCCGTCCTGGATGCATGTCGTTAATTTCCGCTTGGCGATAACTGATTTGATCAGCTAATCCAAGTGTGTCGAATAATGCTTCGATCACGCCTTTGGCTACAAAGAAATCCACTGGTTTCTTTTCACCTTGCCATAGATGTGACTCCCATAGGCCGGTGATCGCTCCAGCAATATGTTCTTTTTCTTCAGGCAGTTCTTGTTCGTCACGCTTAAAGAATACCGAACCGATTTCATACAGTGCCAGTGAATCGATTTGGCGGGCATTGTTATATTTCACGACTTCAAGCAATTGAGGCACGATGCTTAAACGCAGCTGGCTTCTTTCTTCACTCATTGGCATTGCTAATCGAATGGATTCTCTTGCTTCCAAGGCGAATTGGGACGCTTTTTCCTGGCTTGTCAGTGAATAGGTTACTGCTTGATAAAGGCCTGCGCCTTCAAGTGTACGGCGTGCTTTCCGCCGTTTAATTTGATAATCAGTCAATTGGCCTGGGACAGCAGCACCGATCGGCAGTGTAGCGGGAATATTATCATATCCATATAGACGTGCAGCCTCTTCGACTAAATCAGCTTCAATCGTAATATCGCCACGGCGCGTCGGAACGGTGATTGTGAATGTTTCATTGTCAAGTTCCACGCCAAATTGCAGACGCTTGAAGATTGATTCCACAACTGATGCGGTCATGCTTGTTCCAAGAAGTGTGTTGATTTTATCAAGAGTGATGCTAATGACCGCAGGTTCCATTGTCAATTCATCAACTTCTGCTGCTCCTTGGAGGACTGTTCCGCCTGCATATTGTGCAATCAATTGTGCAGCACGTTCTCCAGCTTCACGTACACGGGCCGGGTCCACACCTTTTTCAAAGCGGGCACTAGCTTCACTGCGTAATCCATGGTCCTTTGAAGCTTTACGAACCACTGTACCTGCAAAATATGCACTTTCAATGATGATGTTCGTCGTATCATTTTTCACTTCGGAATCCGCTCCGCCCATCACACCAGCTATCGCTACAGGCTCGCTGCCATTTGTGATCACTAAATGGTCAGGTGTCAAAGTGCGTTCCGCTTCATCCAATGTTACGATTTTTTCAGCATCCTTCGCTCTGCGGATGACGATTTCCTTTGAACCAAAGCGGTCATAATCAAAGGCATGGAGCGGTTGGCCGTATTCAAGTAAAATGTAGTTCGTGATATCCACCACATTATTATGAGGTCGGATACCTGCAGACATCAACCTAGTCTGCATCCAAAGCGGTGAAGGTCCGACCTTGACATCCTTGATGATTTTAGCGATGTATATCGGGTTATCTTCTTTCGCTTCAACTTTGACACTGATATAATCAGTAGCTTTTTCAGCTGCCTCTTCTTTCTCTACAACCGGCCATTTCACTTCCCGGCCTAGAATGGCTGCCACTTCGTATGCAACACCAAGCATGCTCAATGCATCGGAACGGTTCGGAGTCAGCCCAAGTTCCAGCACTTCATCACTTAAACCAAGTTCCTCCAATGCATCTTTCCCCACTTCCACATCATTAGGGAAGACGAAGATACCTGTAGCATAATCCTTGGAAACGAGCTTGGATTCGAAGCCCAATTCCTGAAGCGAGCAGATCATCCCGTGCGATTCCTCTCCACGAAGTTTCGCTTTCTTAATTTTGAAATTACCTGGAAGGACTGCGCCAACAGTAGCGACTGCGACTTTTTGGCCTTTATCGACATTCGGTGCTCCACAGATGATCTGAACAGGATTTTCGGCCCCGATATCAACTTGGCATTTATTCAATTTATCCGCATTTGGATGCTGTTCACGTTCAATGACATGCCCGATGACGACCCCTTTTAGCCCTTCACTTTTCTTTTCCACCCCTTCAACCTCAATGCCGCTTTTCGTGATTTTGTCAGCTAGCTCCGTCGCATTGATGCCTGAAAGGTCAACATAATCTTGTAACCATTTATATGACACAAACATGGTAGGTCCTCCTTTTTAAAATAAAAATTTATGCTTCATGATGGTTGAATTGTTTTAAGAATCGAACATCATTCGTATAGAAATGACGGATATCATCCACACCGTACTTCAACATGGCAATCCGTTCCACGCCGATTCCAAATGCGAATCCAGAGTATTTCTTGGAATCGAAGCCAGCCATTTCAAGGACGTTCGGATGAACGATCCCGCCGCCAAGCACTTCGATCCAGCCTGTTTGTTTACATACGCTGCAGCCTTTACCACCACAGATTTTACAAGAAATATCCACTTCGACGGAAGGCTCCGTAAATGGGAAGAAACTTGGACGAAGACGAATCTCACGGTCTTGCCCGAATACTTTTTTCGCAAATACGTCCAGCGTTCCTTTCAGGTCGCTCATGCTGATGTTCTCATCGATGACCAAGCCCTCAATTTGCTGGAATTGATGGGAGTGTGTAGCATCATCGTTATCACGGCGATATACTTTTCCTGGGCAAATGATTTTAACAGGTCCTTGACCTTTATGTTTTTCCATCGTTCTGGCTTGAACAGGTGAAGTGTGCGTACGCATCAGGATTTCGTCCGTTATGTAGAAGGAATCCTGCATATCACGTGCCGGATGGCTTTTCGGCAAGTTAAGTGCCTCGAAGTTGTAGTAGTCGCTTTCGACTTCAGGACCTTCCGCAACGGTATAGCCCATACCGATGAATAAGTCTTCGATTTCTTCCACGACACGTGTTAATGGATGTAGATTCCCCTTGTTAACCGGACGTCCAGGAAGTGTGACGTCAATCGTTTCAGTTGCCAGCTTTGCATTGACTGCCGCAGTTTCAAGTGCTTTTTGTTTCTCCTCGATCTTTGTTGCGATCGCTTCCCTTACATCATTGGCCAGTGCCCCGATTTTTGGCCGTTCTTCGGCAGATAATTTACCCATGCCGCGCAATACCTCAGTGATTGGCCCTTTTTTCCCTAAATAAGCAACTCGGACTTCATTCAGTTCTTTTAATTCGGAAGCGGCGGCAACTTTTTGCAACGCTTCTTCCTGCAGTTCTAGTAAACGTTCCTGCATCATGTCTTCCTCCTTTATTTTCCTTTTGTAAAAATGAACACAAAAAAACCCCAATCCCTAAAGGGACGAGGTTTATGTATCGCGGTACCACCCTTATTAGTGCACGAACAAAAAAACTTCTGCACTCACTTCATTAAAAAATAACGGCTCTTCACCGGAACATTTTTCAGACATCATGTCTTCCCAATGCCAACTCGAAAGGTGAATTCCCTTAAGCAGTGCCATAAAAATGCTTTCAGTCAAGGCATTTTTTCCCTGGATATGGTTAACTTAAGCTACTACTCTTTGTCATCGTTGTTTTCATTATAAAATTCTGTTTTATTATATTATAATTCTTCGGCCGTTTCAAATCGATTTTCGTAAATAGTACATTAAAATCCCCGCAGCTATTCCCACATTCAATGATTCGCTTTTTCCGTAGATGGGAATATAAAGGTTTTTAGTCGTTTTCTCCAGTAATTCCTTCGATACTCCTTGGCCTTCATTACCGACGAGCAGGGCAAATCGGGAAGACTTTTCCACTTCTTCAAATGGCGATGCGCCCTCTAATGCCGTGCCATATACCGGTATGCCGCTTTCCTTCAGCTCATGGATGATTTCGGAAAGGTTCCCTTTAATGACAGGCATATGGAAGAGGCTCCCTTGCGTCGAACGGACCACTTTTGGATTATACAAGTCAGCACACCCTTCGCCAAGTATGACCGCATCGATTCCAGCTGCATCCGCTGTCCTGATCATCGTTCCAATATTCCCCGGATCTTGTACGGCATCGATCAACAATAATTTATCCGGATTGATGGACGCCATGCTCGTTGATTTCTGTTCACAAACCGCAGCAATTCCCTGAGGAGCTTCGGTATCACAAATCGCCTTCATAATATCATTTTTCACATAAATGAGTTCTGTGCCTTCCACCTTAAAATGGGCAGGCATTTCAGTTTCTTCATTGATGATCACTTCCAAGACGATTTCTTCTTTTAAGGCTTCTTCAACTAGGTGAAAACCCTCGACTAAATATTTACCTGTTTTATCTCGTTCTTTTTTCGTCAAAAGTTTTTTCCATTGCTTAACTTGCGGGTTTTTTACGGATTCAATATATTTCAAGGGTAAACGCTCCTTTAACTTCACACTGATTTTCCTATTATAACGCAATTCACATACATATTGCATGTGAGTTTGTGAAATGCTATGTATGTCAGTCATTATGTGATAGAGGAGGAATAATCATGAATTTAAACTTACGTAATGCGATCATCCAAAATGTATCAGGAAATTCGCAAGAGCAGCTGGAAGACACGATTGTCGATGCCATACAAAATGGCGAGGAAAAAATGCTTCCTGGATTGGGAGTATTATTCGAGGTCATCTGGCAAAATTCATCTGAGCAGGAAAAACAGGAAATGATCACTGCCCTCGAATCAGGATTAAAAAAATAACAGCCTTCAGAGGCTGTTATTTTTTTGATTTCGCTTCGCAAGCCTCCAGTTCTTCCATGGAGACTTCTTCATCAAGCATCAGAATGAATTTTTTTGCCCTCACTTCTTCAAGCATCGTTTTTGTCTCATCATAAGAGTAGCCGTATTTCGTGAAAAAGCTGCGTAAATCTCCAGATCCTTCATCTGTGAAGTAGTGGAAGATTCTTAAAAAAAGAGTATCCTCCTTATCCTGATTGGCGATGATCAGGATATCCGTATGTTCATTTCCAAGCTGCACATGATTTTTTATATTAGCTGCTACTGTCATTTGGTTGCCAGATACGCCTTTAGCTTTTAAGTCTTGAATTGCAGCAAGTAGTTCCGGATTAGAGTCAAAAACACCATATACGTTTTTTTCCATGTTTCTCCCCCTCCTTGTTACTCTACTTAAAATAAAATACCTTTGTCATTATACCTTGCAGCTTTATCAATAAACAAGCAAATAGTCCATTGAGAATTCCTGAGTAACCCTTTGCCTAAAGGTTTTTTTTAAAAAAACAGCCTGGTTCAGTTTGCAGATAAAAGGGTTGGGAAAATATATCCTTCATCAAACGAACCAACTGAACCAAAGCAATATCTTCAACTCATCATGTGTGGTTTCTATCAAAGGGAGACCCCCAGGCGGAAAGCGAGTGCCTGAAAATCAACATCCCAATTTTACAGGCCATAAAGAAACTGCAGACAAACTCGATTTTCATCTAGTTTGTCTACAGTCTGAACAGCCTTGTGCAGGCAGTTATTTTGCGTATTACAGATTGTCGGTATTGATTCGATTTTTGATGTATTCATCCTGCAAGACTTCCTCTTGCTGCCTGCTGGCATTCGGGCTCATGGTCCGATCCAGTGATCCTTGAGCATCAAGGGCATTATCAGTATCGGCAGAAAACGGGTTTGGATGGGGGGCGCTTGCAAGTTGCCCTTCATGATTCCCTGTTTTTTTCTTCTTGAATTTTTCTGTGGAGTTCCCCCGGATTTCCCTTTGTTGAGCTCGCTTTGTATCCAGCTCTTCATTTTCAAAGATGTTCGCAGAATTCCCATGAAGTTCTTCGCTTCTTCCTGGCTGTGCTTCCACTTCCCCTGTTTGATAGGCATTCGCTGTTGTTTCAGGAAAAAGGTTCGGATCCGGATTGTTCACCACCCCTGTTTTAAGCGGATTCTCTAAAGGTTCGTCCGTATCCTCCATGCGATTGGAAGCTATGCTCTCACTTGCTGATACGGTTTCCATTTCATCTAAAAGAATCAGGAATTTTCCTGCCTCCACTTCATTTATATAAGCGGTGGCTTCACTATCGGCAAGCCCTAACTCACCTAGCCGGTTCCTTATATCTTCAGAACCCTCATTAAGGAAAAAGTGTTTCATCTTATCAATGAAGGAATCCTCATTAGAGTTAGTAACGACGTCCACATCCGGATCACGCTTTTGATTGACGAAATCCAAATCTTCTTTCCTATCAGCCATTACCGTTATTTCTCCTTCACGAACCCCCTTTTCCTTGAGGGATTGAATAGCTTGGATTATTTCTCTTTCCGTATTAAAAACACCATATAATGTTTTCCCCATGCATCTTCCTCCTCCTATTATTCCGAAATTTCTTCTTATGTGTATTTATACCCTGATGGGTGCCAATTAAACAAAAAGGTTTGCCTTGCCTAGAGTCTTTAAAACCCAAAAGTGGCCTGCAGTTATAAAAACTGCAGGCCACTTTCCCTTCACTCTTAGAAGCGGTCGGTTCGACGTTCAGCTGCCTGTTTCTCATTTATGATCGAATTATCTGTACTATCAAGCTGGATATCTTCCTTTTTAAGAGTATCCTGAACTTGTTCCGTTTCTTGTACAGCATGTTTCTTGATGACAATTTCATCTGTGACGACTGGTTTTTTGGAAACTTCCAATTTTTCTTCAACAACTGGAATCCGTAATGTTTCCCCATCATCAATGTTTCCGGTTTCCAGATCCGATTCACGTCCTGAAACAGATCTATGCTCGACTGTCACTTCTTCGTGTTCAACAGGAACATTAATCGTTTTATGCTGTTCATTGACTTCTTTGTTAATGACGACTTCACCTGTCTGTACTCTTTCTTTATCAATGTTCAGCTGTTCTTCCCGAAGTTTAAGCGTCCTTTCATCCTCTGGCAATTCACGGCCTTGTCCGTTGACTCCATAAACATCTTCTTTATTTAATGCATCTGTTTTTTCAGTGCCATTATATAGTTGGTTGGTGGAGTTCGTATCAAGCCGTGTAGCGGCAGTATCCATATTTCCGGTCGTGAATTTATCTCTTGCCGTTCCAAGATGGCCTTCACCTTCTTCTACCAGAACCAGGACTTTTCCATTTTCCACATCAAAAACATGTTCAGCCGCTTCACTATTCGAGAGGCCTGCATTCGCCAATCTTGTTGAAAGGTCTGCCGTATCATCCGGCATGAAGAAGCGGGCCACCTTGTCCATAAATGATTCGTCGTTAGGAACATTCGTCATTGTATGAACATCCGTTTCGCGTTGAGTGTTCGTGAAATCCAATGTTTCTTCCTTATCTGCGACGACCGTGATATCGTCGCCTTCAAACCCCTTTGCCTTAAGTGCATTTATTGCCTGGATAACTTCTGCATTTGATTCATATACTCCATATACTGTTTTATTCATTTTACATTCCTCCTTAGGTTTTGTTGTTTCGTTTAGTGGATGCTATGTATAAACTCTACCCGCTATGAACCTAAGTAAACGAGGAATCAATATTTCATTTTTGTTATATCATTACAATTCGTTCTCAGCACAGAACGCTTTTTCAATTGAAATCCAGCCTTTTCAAGGGTTACCCCATTTATAAAAATGTAATGTTTAACCAAATAATGTCATTTCGTTTTTCTTCTATTATAAAGCCACAGCCTTTATTAGCAGGTCTGCAATATGCACCGCTTTCGTACATTCCCCCAAGTTTTCCCTCTCAATCCCCAATTGCATTTGTAATAGACAGCCCGGGTTTGCCGTGACAACGATATCGGCCTGTGTCAATTTCGTGTGTTCCATTTTGGAGTCGAGAATATTCATGGACATCTCTGATTCAACAATATTATAAATCCCAGCGGAGCCACAGCATCGATCGGCATCCTTCATTTCCCTGAAATCAATCCCTTCTATCGATTGAAGGAGAATTCGCGGGGCCAGGGAGGTGTTCATCACATTCCGTAAATGACAGGAATCCTGAAAAGTTACCGATTGAGCCGGCAGTTTCAAGCGAACTTTTTCCTGAAAACGCAAATCAACAAGAATCTGACTTATATCTTTCAACTTATTTTTAAATGCGATTGTTCGGTCATGCCATTCCGGTTCACCTTGGAGCAAATGGTCATAATCTATGAGAAAAGCTCCACAGCCGCCGGCATTCGTAATGATATAATCAACTTCCTCCGCTTCAAAAGCTTCTATATTGCGCTTGGCCAGTTGCTTTGCACCTGCTTTTTCACCACTGTGCCCATGCAGCGCCCCGCAACATGCCTGGGATTTCGGAATCACGATTTCACATCCGGCCAGCTGAAGAAGCTTTAGTGTGGCCTTGTTCGTTTCCAAAAACATCGTATCCATCAAGCAGCCGGAAAAAAAAGCCACCTTTTTGAGCGGCGTTCCGATTGCAGGCAGCCCGGTTGGCCTATTTTTCATTTCTGATTTTTTCGGGACTTTCGGCAGCACCTTTTCCATGGTTGCCAAATTATTCGGAAGCATGTTGAGCACTCCCGTTTTTCGGGCCATGTATTGCAGACCTGATCTCTGATAGAAGCCAAGCAAACTCGTCATGGCCTGCATTCGCTCCTGATGCGGGAATAATCCACTAAAAACGGCATTACGGATCGTTTTCACAGGGTAACTATGCTTTTTATTCTGATGGATGATATCCCTTGCTTCTTCAAGAAGATGCCCATATTTCACACCTGAAGGACACACAGGTTCACAAGCCCTGCAGCCGAGGCAAAGGCTCAATGAACGTTCTACATCCTCATCAGGCTCAATCACACCATCCGCCACGGCTTTCATAAGTGCAATCCGGCCTCTTGGTGAATGGGATTCCTTCTGTCCCGATTCCATGTATGTCGGGCAGTGGGGTAAGCAAAAGCCGCAGCGCATACAATTCAACAATTCATCTTCGTTCATTTTTTCAGCGAATTGCATGGCGATGGTTTCCCTTTCCTGAACTGTCGTCATGAAGAAACCACCACCCTTTTCCTGGTTTCCTTGGCAAATACTTTGCCGGGATTCATGATGTTATTGGGATCGAATGCTTGTTTAATCGCTCTCATGGCATCAATCCCTTCTTTCTTCAGCTTCCATTCAAGATAAGGGGCCTTCATCGCCCCTACACCATGTTCACCGGTAATCGTCCCGCCAAGGTCGATAGCCGCGGCAAAAATGTCGGCAAAAGCGAGCTCCACTCTCTCCATTTCCTCATGATCACGAGCGTCGGTAATGCACGTTGGATGCAGGTTCCCATCCCCAGCATGGCCGAAAGTGCAAATGTCCACGTTATGCTTGACAGCGATCTCATTAATCGCTTTAACCATTTTGGCAATTTCCGACCGTGGAACGGTGGCATCTTCCAAAATGGTCGTCGGCTTGAGGCGTGCCAGTGCAGAGAGGGCTGTCCGTCTTGCGGTTTTCAAGGCGGCAGCGTCAGATTCCGTTTCGGCAATTTCCACGGAAACCGCCTGTTCCTGCAGACAGATATCGGCCATCCTTTTCATATCGCGTTCCACCACTTCACTCGGACCATCTTGTTCAATCAGCAGGACGGCTTCCACATTGGTGGGCAAACCGATTTTCGCGAAGTCCTCAACCACGATCAACGTCGGCCGATCCAGAAATTCCAATGTAACAGGAATGATTTTATTTGAAATGATTTTGGCCACTGACTGGGCTGCGGCATCGAGATCTTGATATAAGGCAAGCATCGTCTTTGTCGTTTCAGGCATTGGGATCAGCTTTAAGATCGCTTCCGTAACGATGCCCAAGGTCCCTTCTGACCCGACAAAAAGTTTGGTTAAATCATATCCGGCTACATCTTTGGCAAGCTTGCCCCCTGTTCGAATGATGTCCCCATTCGGAAGGACCAGTTCTAGCCCGATGACATAATCACGGGTGACTCCGTACTTTAATCCTCGCAGTCCACCAGAGTTCTCATTAATGTTTCCGCCAATAGTGGAGATTTTCATCGAACTGGGATCCGGCGGATAAAACAACCCCTTCTCTTCAACTGCTGAAATCAAGTCCAATGTGATAAGCCCAGGCTGTACGGTCGCCGTCAAGTTCTCCTCATCTATTTCAAGTAATGAATTCATTCGATTGAATAAAAGGACAAGTCCCCCCTCTGTCGGGCAAGTGCCTCCGCTTAAATTCGTCCCAGACCCACGTGGAACGATCGGAATATGGTATTCTTTGCAAACTTTGACGATGGCCGCGACTTCAGCTGTGCAGCCCGGTTTAATGACAGCATCAGGCATTGCTTGGAACCCTGGTGTTGCATCATATGAATAGACTAGACATTCCACTTTCGAGTCATCGAAATTCTCCTGACCGACGATGGCAAGAAGTAGCTGCTTAACCTGTTTTGTTAACATGTACACATCCTCCTCATATAAACATAGGAAATTCGAGTTTTTTATATGATGTAAGTATAAGAAAGAAAACACTCAATCATCTATGTATGAACATATAGAATTTAGAGGTTTCCATAGAATTAATTTGTATGTTTATCCAATATACTTAATGCTAGATACATAGTGACTAAATCGTCTAGCTTCCTGGGATTCAGGCGGGTCAAATCTTCTATGCGCTTGAGCCTGTAATGGAGGGTATTGATATGGATATGCAGGGCTCTGGCGGTCTCCTTTAAGGATAAATCACATGCAAAATACATGGAAAGGGTTTTAAGCAGCTCCTCATTAGGAAGCAACTCCTGAATCGTCCGGGATAAATATTCCTGTCTTGTTTCAGCGGTAACTTCATCAAGCAGGACCTCAAGCTTCAAGTCCTCGTCAAATATGATCCCCGATGAAGGAAGCGCGATTTTCAAAGAACGTTCCGCTTTAAAAAACGCTGACCTGAAAGCGGATCCAGATGCACGCGAACTAACTCCTGCACACACTTTATAACCCGAGCCCTCTTCCAGCTTTTTTTGGAGTTTACTTAATTTCTTTAATTGCTGGATTTTTGAACCGATGAAATCGGCTATAGAAAGAATGATGAATTGATTCCTCCCCCATCGGACTGCAATGTCATTGGGGTGCTGCTGTCCTATGTATATCTGAAGCGTTCTCCACACATGAGGTTCAATGATTTCCTCAGTCTTAAATTCACCAAGGGTGATGATCCGGTCTGCATGAACATCGACCCCAAGCAACTTGGCCTTCTGAAGGAAAAGCTCATTGAACGTCTGCAGGTGATGCCATTCAAATACAAAGAATTCCATCAGACGTGATTGGGATTCTGCTTGTTCGATATGATAGCTTTCCTGAATGAACATCTCCGTCATCTTTTTTAAAAGTTCCGCATAGGGGGAAACATGTTTGGGGTCTCCTGTAATGCCAATCACACAAACTGCTTCCTGGTTGAAGAAAATAGGTAGATTTATACCTACCTTCACTCCTTTCCAACTTCGTTCATCCTGTTTATTGATGATCAATTTCTCACGATTTTTGAAAGCGTGGATAGCTCCTTCATGATAAGCTCCAATACGGCTATTATCGGTGCTGGCGATAATCGTTCCAGCATGATCAATAATGATGATTTCCTCATCGATCAGTTTCCGAACCTCATGAACCAATTTCCCTGCCACAGCTGTCAATTGCATGATATGTCCTCCTTTTTTGATTGGCCTTGAAAATATTTCGAGGCTCCCCTATGAAAGGGGAGCCTCATTCTACTTATGGAATCATCCAGGAAAGGACGCCATTTTGCAAGAAGGTAATTACACAAACAAGCAGCAATAAAAACAAACTATGTTTGAGCGTGAATCTCAATAATTCCGATTCCCTGCCCGCCAATCCAACGGCAGCACATGCAATCGCTATCGATTGGGGGGAAATCATCTTTCCGGTGACCCCTCCGGAAGAGTTGGCCCCAAGTGCCAAGACCGGCTCCATCCCCACTTTAAGTGCGGTCACTTTTTGCAGACTGCCAAATAAGAGGTTGGCTGATGTATCCGAGCCGGTAATGAACACACCCAGCCAGCCGAGAACCGGTGCGAAGAACGGAAATAAATCACCCGATTTTGCAAGGGTCATCCCTAATGTGGTCGACATGCCTGAAGCATTCGTTACATAGGCAAAAGCCACCACGGCCGAAATCATCAAGATTGGTTTTGCCAACTCTTTCATCGCCTCAACAAAGGTGCTATAAACGTCTTTTGCAGACATGTGTGCGATGAACTTCGTTACGATGGCAGCCAGTAATATCGCAGTCCCGGCCGCTCCGAGCAGTTCTATTTTATAGAAAGCCGCAATCGGCAATCCATCGCTTCCGATTATCGCATTATGCAGACCTGGGACTTCGATTTGGAAGGTTAATAGTTTCCCGATTTCATTGATTCCGCCAAGCAACGCATTGTTGCCTTCATAATGTCCGGAGAGCGCCGGCTTAATTGGGTTCATCCCCCAGATTGTTATGAAAAGCGTTAACAGAAGGAATGGTGACCAAGCATGGAAAATCTGCCATTTCGTGTATTTTATTTCCGCTTCTGCTGTAGATAAAGGTTCGACAGCTGCTGCCGTTTCCTCGGATGCAAAACGAAAGATCGTTTTAGGTTTCCAGAATTTCAGGAAAATCGCCAATGCAAATAGTGACACTAACGCGGAAAGGATGTCCGGTAATTCCGGCCCAAGAAAATTTGAACTTAAGTACTGTGTGATGGCAAAGGAAAATCCGGAAACCAATATTGCCGGCAAGACTTCAAGCGACCTTTTCCACCCAGTCATTATTAAAATGAGATATAGCGGAATGAAAGCCGAAAGGAATGGCAATTGGCGGCCGACCATTTTTGAAATCTCCATGGCGGCTATGCCAGTTGGGCCTTCCATGGCGATGATCGGTATGCCAACCGCCCCGAATGCTACCGGAGCGGTATTCGCGATCAAACAAATCCCGGCTGCATATAGCGGGTTAAATCCAAGACCGACCAAAAGCGCGGCAGAAATGGCAACCGGTGCCCCAAATCCCGCGGCACCTTCTAAGAAGGCCCCGAAAGAAAATGCCACCAATAATGCCTGGAGGCGGCGGTCTTCCGTAAGCGAAAGCACCGAAGAACGAATGATATTGAATTGTCCGCTTTTAACAGTCATTTTGTACAAAAATACGGAAGTGATGATTATCCATCCGATTGGCAGCAGCCCATATACGGCTCCTTGTGAAGCGGACATCACTGCTTTTCCTGCAGGCATTCCATATATCAATACAGCCACTGCAAGAGCTACAAGCAACGTGGTTATACCTGCCATGTAACCTTTCATACGTTTGATGGTAAGCGCCCAGAAAAAGTAAATAATTGGAATGAGTGCGGCAAGAGATGATAAAACTAAATTATCGGTGATCGGCGTAAAGTTTTGTGTCCATGTCATTCATTTCGACTCCATTTTCTATAATTTTTTAAAAAATTCAGAATTCTAACTCTAATTGAAACCCCTTACATATTTGAAAATTCTAAGTCATCAGATGACTTGATGAGTACTCATTAAAATTAAATGATTAAAAATATAAAATCAAGATTTTTTTTATTTTTTGTTGATTTTTTTAACCTTCTGGAAGTGTCAAAGAACATTTGTGTTATATAATATTAACCAGAGAAACTCATAGAAAATAGAGGTGCTACTACTTGGTATATAAAAAAATAAAGCCGAAAAAAATTTATGAAGAAGTCAGCGATGAACTTTATGAAATGATTCGGTCAGGCAGCCTGAAACCAGGTGAGCAATTGGATTCCATTCAGCAGCTTGCGGAAAATTTCCAAGTCGGGCGCCCTGCCATCCGCGAAGCATTAAGTGCATTGAGTTCAATGGGTCTTATTGAAATAAAACAAGGTGAAGGAACATTCGTCAAAACCTTCGACCCCACCATCATGAACCATCCCTTGTCTGCCGCCCTTTTGATGGATCAAGACAATATCAAGCATTTACTGGAAGTCCGGAAAATACTTGAGTCCGGTACGGCAGAAGTGGCAGCGAAGATGAGAACGGAAGAGAACCTGATCGAACTCAAGGAAAGTCTTTTTAATATGGAACAGGTATCCGACGATGAAGAACTCAGTGATAAAGCAGATATCGCCTTCCATGTTGCAGTGGCAAACGCATCACAAAATGAGCTGCTGATTACATTGATGAACCACGTTTCAGAATTAATGACGGAAAAGATGCGTGATATCCGCCGGATAGCGCTTTATTCCGAAGAGATGACAATTAAGCGGCTTTACCAGCAGCATGCCAGGATCCATGATGCAATCGTGGCACAGGATGAAGACGAAGCCCGCAGTGCCATGCTGTTTCACCTTCAAAGCGTCGAAGAATCATTGGATCGGGTCATCCAAAAAAATCAGCAAACGCATAGTTGATCTTCCTTTAAATTTCAAAAATGCCCTATACAAAAAAGGATTAAATTGATATATTATTTTGAAAACGATTACTCCATTTAAAAAATCTTGGAAATTGGTATATTCTCTTAAACCATTTCCTTTTTCCATTTTCTGGTCATCAGATGACCTGTTAACCTATTTGAAAAAGGAGGAGTTCATATTGAAAGTTACTCTCTTTGCAACATGTTTAGTGGATTTGTTTCAATCCAATGTCGGCAAAGCGACAGTGGAGCTACTCGAGAGATTAGGCTGTGAAATCGATTTCCCGGAGTCCCAGATATGCTGCGGACAGCCCGCATATAATAGCGGGTATACGAAGGAATCGAAGGAAGCCATGAAAAAGATGATTAAAACTTTCGCGGATGCTGAATACATCGTAACCCCTTCCGGTTCCTGCGCAGCGATGTTCAAAGAATATCCGGTCCTATTCAAAGGCGATGCCGAATGGGAAAAGAGTGCTGAATCATTAGCGGCCAAAACATATGAATTGACCCAATTCATCGTGGATGTCCTAAAAGTGACCGATGTCGGGGCGACCTTTAAGGGAAAGGCCACTTATCATACTTCATGCCATATGACACGGCTGCTTAAGGTGAAGGAAGCACCTGCCATTTTGTTAAGCCATGTCAGGGGGCTGGAAATGACACCACTTCCAGATGCCCAAAACTGCTGCGGGTTCGGGGGGACCTTTTCGGTTAAGATGGGGGACATTTCCGGACAAATGGTCGAGGAGAAAGTCTGCAATATTGAAGCTACCGAAGCAGATTTCTTAATTGGCGGGGATGCCGGATGTTTGATGAATATCGGCGGACGGATCCAAAGGAAGGGGCAACCGGTGAAAGTGCTTCATATTGCGGAAGTCCTGAATAGTATTTAAAAAAAGCGAGGAGGGAAAAACTAATGGCTATGAAAACCAGCTCTGCCAAGTTTAAAGACCGGGTGGATGAAGGAATACATAATGATTTTATGCGATTGGCCGTATCGAGTGCCCAAGAACGATTACACGGACGGCGACTGACTGCCGTTGATGAATTGGGAAGCTGGGAGGATTGGCGTTCCCTTGGTGAAGAAATCCGGCAGCATGTGCTTAGCAACCTTGATTTCTATTTGCACCAGCTTGCAGAAAACGTTTCGAAAAGGGGCGGTCATGTCTTCTTTGCTGAAACCGCTGAAGAAGCAAGCGGCTACATTAAGGATGTCATTGTAAAAAAGAACGCCAAAAAGGTCGTGAAATCCAAATCGATGGTCACGGAAGAGATCAATTTGAATGCAACTCTTGAAGCAGTTGGACTCGATGTCGTTGAAACGGACCTTGGTGAATATATTTTACAAGTGGATGATCATGACCCACCTTCCCATATCGTCGCACCTGCTCTCCATAAAAATAAGGAGCAGATTAGGGATGTTTTTAAAGAAAAGCTTGCATATACGCAAACCGAAAAACCGGAAGAGCTTACCGCCCATGTGCGGGGCATTCTGCGGAAAGATTTCTTAAGCGCCGATGTGGGCATTACCGGCTGTAATTTTGCCATTGCGGAAACGGGCTCGATCGGTTTGGTGACGAATGAAGGAAATGCCGATTTGGTCACTGCCCTACCGAAAACGCAAATCACCGTGATGGGAATGGAACGGCTTGTGCCTACATTCGATGAATTCGAAATCCTTGTCAGCTTATTGACAAGAAGCGCTGTCGGCCAAAGGTTGACCAGCTACATCACCGCACTTACCGGGCCGCGTGATGAAGGCGATGTAGACGGACCCGAGGAATTTCACCTTGTGATCGTAGACAATGGACGCTCCTCCATTTTAGGAACTGAGTTTCAATCCGTTCTTCAATGCATCCGATGTGCTGCCTGTATAAATGTCTGCCCGGTTTACCGCCAGGTCGGCGGTCATTCATATGGTTCAATATATCCGGGACCAATCGGTGCTGTGCTATCACGCTTTCTGGGTGGAGTTGATGATTTGAAGGTGGTTCCATTTGCCTCCACTC
>NZ_JBHVQU010000081.1:0-18061 GCF_042886655.1 Peribacillus sp. NPDC058002
CTCACTTAAAATTTAACGTTGGCGCTTTGTTTTGTTCAGTTTTCAAAGAGCAATATCTTTCGAAACAGCTTATTTATAATAACATCTTCATTACCGTAAGTCAACAACTTTTTTAAAACTTTTTAAAAGTTTGTAATCTGTTTGCAACTCGTTCGTAACGACAGATATAAATATAACACCATTACGTTAACTGCGCAATACTTTTTTTAAAGTTTTTTTGAGATAATATTGTTTTTCTTTCAAGCCCTCGAATCCATTCTATTGAAGGAAATGAAATTATAATAAAAAAACAAAAACCGAATGGGACATACCAGGATCATGAGCTGCGCCCAATGATCCCGGCCATCCGAATTCGGCCTGCAATCAATATTCATTTTGCTTATATTAGCGATGTCTCATCAACGGGAATAACAGGACGTCACGTATAGATGGAGAATTGGTCAATAGCATAACCAAACGGTCAACACCAATTCCAAGTCCGCCAGTTGGCGGCATTCCATATTCTAACGCCTCCAAGAAATCTTCATCCATTTCATGGGCTTCATCATTACCTTGCTCCCGCTCTTTTAATTGAGCTTCAAAGCGTTGACGTTGATCAATAGGATCATTTAGCTCCGTGAAGGCATTTGCATGCTCCCTACCTACAATGAATAACTCAAAACGATCTGTGAAACGGGAATCTTCCGGATTTTTCTTTGCCAAAGGAGAGATTTCCACTGGATGGCCATAGATGAATGTAGGTTGAATCAACTTATCTTCTACCTTCTGTTCAAAGAATTCATTTACGATATGGCCGAACTCCATGGATTCCTTAACTTCAATCCCATTTTCTTTAGCAAGCTGCTGGGCTTCTTCTTTACTCATTTGAGTCCAGAAGTCCACCCCAGTATATTCTTTTACAGCATCAACCATGTGAAGTCGTTTCCATTCCGGCTTTAACTCTATCTCATACTCCCCATACTGGATGGTAGTTGTCCCCAGAACTTCTTGAGCGATATGGGCAATCAGGTTTTCCGTTAAACTCATGATATCTTGGTAATCTGCATATGCCTCATATAATTCAATCAATGTGAATTCAGGATTGTGTCTTGTAGATACGCCTTCATTTCTGAAAACCCGGCCAATTTCATAAACTTTCTCCAATCCGCCGACGATTAAGCGTTTTAGATGAAGTTCGATGGCAATCCTTAAATTCAAAGGCATATCCAAGGCATTATGGTGAGTAAGGAAAGGGCGTGCTGCAGCTCCACCAGCAACAGAGTGCAGTAGAGGCGTTTCCACTTCAAGGTATCCGTGATCATCCAAATACCGTCTCATGGCTTGTACAATACGACTGCGCATGATCAATGTGTTTTTACTTTCCTCATTTGTAATTAAATCGACATAACGCTTCCGGTAACGCTCTTCAACATCCTTTAGGCCATGAAATTTATCAGGCAACGGGCGAAGCGCTTTAGCAAGGAACACATATTCTTTAGCTTTTATGGAAAGTTCCCCGACTTTCGTTTTGAAAATAACGCCAGTTATCCCTACGATATCGCCAAGATCCGTTTGGTTGAAAATTTGGTAAGAATCTTCTCCTATGTTATCTAAACGGACGTAGATTTGGATTTGGCCACTAATATCCTGGATATGGGCAAATCCCGCTTTCCCTTTTCCACGCTTCGTCATGACACGGCCAGCGATCGTAACTTCAATTTCTTTTTCTTCAAGATCTTCTTTTTCTAATTCACCATAAGCACTGACTATCTCCTCAGTGTTATGTGTGCGCTCGAATCTGCTCCCGAAAGGGTCTTGTCCATTATCCATCATGGCCTGCATTTTATCGCGCCTTACCTGCAGTTGGTCATTCAATTCTTCATGACTCACGAAAATCATCTCCATCTTTATTAATAAATGCAATTATATAATTAATCAGAAATTCTTTTGCATACATATTTATTCTTACATAAAGTAAAGGAATTCAACAGCTTTTTATCTTAAAACATCGTTTATGTACATATAAAAACTGCCAGGATTACTGGCAGTTTAAGATAAGCGTATTATAGGAAAATAGGAAGGTAATGTCAAACATCAGACCATTTGGATATTCTGTTGCTTCGCTTCAATTTCATCAACGAGTCCATATAGAAGGCTAACAACATCTTCCCTTGTTTCACAAACATTAATCCCTTTACGTGCCTTAGCATTCCCTTTAACACCTTTTAAATACCAAGAAGCATGCTTGCGCATTTCACGAACAGCGACATTTTCATTTTTCAACGCGATTAGACGATCCATATGAAGCACGCAAACTTCCATCTTTTCACGAACAGAAGGTTCATCCATCAGTTGACCAGTTTCCAGATATTTCACAGTCCTGTAAATCATCCACGGGTTACCTAGAGCTGCACGGCCGATCATGACTCCATCAACACCCGTTTCCTTCAGCATTCTTTCCGCATCCTGTGGAGTTTCCACATCGCCGTTACCGATAAGTGGAATATTAATTGATTTCTTCACTTCACGGATGATGTCCCAGTTAGCTTTTCCTTCATACATTTGAACTCGTGTTCTGCCATGCATGGAAACAGCTTTGCCACCTCCGCGTTCAACAGCCTGGGCATTTTGAATCGCAAAAACGTGCTCATCATCCCAGCCTATGCGCATTTTCACCGTTACCGGCTTTTCAACAGCATCAACCACCGCTGAAACCATCTCATAAATTTTGTTTGGATCGAGAAGCCACTTTGCACCCGCATCACATTTAGTGATTTTAGGGACAGGGCAGCCCATGTTGATATCAATGATGTCAGCATTTGTATTTTTATCTACAAATTGTGCTGCTTCGACCAAAGATTTCTTTTCACCGCCAAAGATTTGCAGACTTAACGGCTTTTCTCTTTCATCTATATAAAGCATATTCATCGTTCTAGCATTTTGTAAAACGATTCCCTTGTCACTGACCATCTCCGCACAAACAAGGCCAGCACCAAATTCCTTGACGGTCAAGCGGAATGCCGAGTTACAGACTCCCGCCATCGGTGCTAGCACTACCGGATTCTTCATTTCTATATTGCCTATTTTTAACACGGTGTGCCTCCTATAACATTCTTTCATTTATCCTCTGGTGGCTGAAGCTCCTCAATGGAAACATGAAGTATTTCAGCCACTTCCAGTAAAAATGCTTCTGAAGGGTTGCGGTTCCCTCGTTCGACTTCTCCCAACAAGGAAACAGAAACGCCTATTTCTTTCGCAAATCCTTCCTGGGTATAACCCTTTAACTTTCGAAAAGCGCGAATACGCCTTCCCCATTTTTCACCTTCCATAATCGAACTCCTTCTTTATCCGAAATCTGTTCAAGCAGGTCGCTCAAAGGTGCATACATTTGCGGAAGTGATATATCAGGGTCCACTTCCATTAAAGGCACGATAACAAATGCCCTCTCGTGCATACGAGGGTGCGGGACTGAAAGAATCTCTGTCTCAATATTTTCATGATTATATAACAAAATGTCAAGGTCTAAAGTACGGGGACCCCACCTGATTTCCCTTTTTCTCCCTAATCCTTGTTCAATTTTCATACATGCGTGAAGTAATTTTTCCGGTTCTAAATCGGTTTTCACTTTTAGGACAGCATTTAAAAAACAGTCCTGATCTTCATATCCTATCGGGTCTGTTTCATATAAAGAAGAGCAGGCCACCAACTTGATATGCGGATTTTCAGACAATAACTGGAAAGCCCTTTGGAATGTTTCAAGGCGATCCCCTAAGTTCGAGCCTATTGAAAGGTAAGCAATATTTACCACAATCAGCGTCCCCTAACAATCTCTATAGCAACCGAGTCATAATGACCTGCTATTGGAGGATCTGGTTTATAAACCTTCACGGTGCATGTCTCGATAGAAGAATATTTAATAAGTAGTTCAGAGGCAATTTTTTCAGCAACAGCCTCCACTAACTTAAAAGGTTCTCCCTCGACAACACTTTTACACACTTCATATAACTCACCATAGTTGATTGAGTCTTCAAGGTTGTCACTCTTCCCAGCCTTGGTTAAATCAGTCTGGACAATCAAATCCACCTTAAACCGCTGACCAAGCTTCGTTTCTTCCGGAAAAACTCCATGATAACCGTAAAACTCCATTTTATTCACATATATCTTATCCATTTCATTCACCTTTCCCTAATAGAGCATCCATCATCTTTGCAGTCCGTGCCATTTCCTTCACATCATGTACACGAACCATTTGACAGCCTTGTTGAATGCCATGGCAGATCGTGGCGGCTGTTCCTTCCATCCGCTCATCAGGCGGCAGGTCCAGAACATGTCCAATCATGGACTTCCTTGATGTTGCTAGCAGTACAGGATAACCTAAAGATACCAGCTTATCAAGGTTCCTCATCATTTCCAAATTTAAATTTAAATCTTTCGCAAAGCCGATTCCCGGATCGAGAATGATGTTTTCATCCTTGACTCCCGCCTCCTTAACCAACATGATGCTTTCGAATAAATCCTGAAGTACATCCCGCACAAAATGTCCATAACTCATATTATCTCTGTTATGCATCAAGATAATAGGCACCTTATATTCCGCAGCAACCTTTGACATCAAGGAATCGGCCTTACCTCCCCAAATGTCATTTAATATATGGGCTCCTGCTTTTACAGCCGCTTCGGCTACTCTTGATTTATACGTATCGACCGATATTGGTACCTCAATATTACGGGATATGGCTTCAATAATCGGGGCGACTCTCTCTATTTCCTCTTCATCCGATATCCTCTCATAGTTAGGACGGGTGGACTCCCCGCCTACATCCAATAAATCAGCTCCGTCGTTGACCATCCGTTCGGCATGCTTCAAAGCGGCATCTATCCGATTATATTTCCCGCCATCCGAAAAGGAGTCCGGCGTAACATTCAAAATACCCATAATTAAGGTTCTATTACTGTAATCCAAATCAAATGAACCGCATTTTATTTTTGACGCTCCAGCTAATGACATCCAACGTTCTCCTTCGCCTTAAGAAATCTATATATACGAGTTTACCCATTTACATAGGCATAGTGCAAGTTCCATGAAGATTTGGGAAGCTTCTGCAGACTTTACTACAAAAAGAAAAGCAAAGCCCCTAAGGAAGGAACTTCGCTTCTAATTTTTAGTGTCTCGTCTTACTCAAAGTTATATAATGGCGTACTTAAGTAGCGTTCACCATTACTTGGTATGATAGCTAGTACCTTTTTGCCTTTCCCCAGCTTGTCAGCCACTTTAATGGCAGCTGCAATTGCGCCACCAGAAGAAATTCCACCAAGGATTCCTTCCTCTTTAGCCGCACGGCGGGCATAATCAAACGATTCCTCTGTATTGACTTGAATGATTTCGTCATAGAGATCAGTATTCAAAATACTTGGGACGAAGCCTGCACCGATTCCTTGGATTTTATGAGGTCCTGGAGCCCCACCCGATAATACCGGAGAGTCCGCAGGCTCAACAGCAAAAATCTTAATGTTAGGGTATTTTTCACGCAGGACTTCACCAGCACCTGTTATCGTTCCGCCAGTACCGATTCCGGCAACGAATGCATCCAGACCTTCATCACCAAAGGCTTCAACGATTTCAGGTCCTGTAGTGTTCCGATGAACTTCAGGGTTGGCTACATTCTCGAATTGCTGTGGAATGAAGTAACCTTTTTCTTTAGACAGCTCAGTCGCCTTTGAAATTGCACCCTTCATTCCTTCAGGTCCAGGAGTAAGAACTAATTCTGCACCATAAGCACGAAGCAAGTTACGGCGTTCCAAACTCATCGTCTCCGGCATAACCAGAATTGATTTATAGCCCTTTGCCGCAGCTACCATCGCAAGTCCTATTCCAGTGTTTCCGCTTGTAGGTTCAATGATCGTATCACCTGGCTTAAGGGTACCATTTTTTTCTGCCGCTTCGATCATCGCAAGGGCGATACGGTCTTTTACACTACTGCCTGGGTTAAAATACTCAAGTTTCAGATAGATATCTGCACTGTTTTCATTTTGAAGCTTGTTTAACTTCACAATAGGTGTTTGTCCAATTAAATCGATTACAGAATTAGCTATACGTGCCATTTTCTCCACTCCTTATCATTTTAATACCGAGTATGTTTATTGGTTTTATAAATTTAAAGTTACCAGTTTTTATAGTTCATTGTCAATGATTATATACTATATTCTAAATTTTCTCACACAACCATCGACCTACTTTTGTTCTTTCGATCCATAAAACCACTCTACATCAAATTCGTCCCAGAAAATTTTCCCTGAGACCGGTGCCTGAATCTGTTCAAGAGCTATTTGGCGTTGAATCTTGTCTTTAACCTCATCATATTCATACTGCTTGCCCTTTATTCTTTCATGCAGATAGATAATGGCCCAGCCTTCTTCCGTTTGAATCGGATCACTCCACTTTTTCACCTTCAAATTCTCGGCAGCAGTAATGTATTCCTTGGAGACTTTCTCGTTATCCTGGGATATATAACCCATGTCGCCACCTTGGTTGGCAGTGAATTCATCAAGGGACTTTTCCATCGCTAAGACATCAAAGGGGACGCCTTTCTCCAGTTCACGTACGATTTGGTCCGCTTGCTTTTTTGTAGAAGAGGTAATATGGGAAATATGGAAAGCAGTAGGGATTCTGTAGATATCCTTATTATTATCATAATGATTCCGCATTGCCGTTTCGGAGACCGAAACGTCCTTGGTAAGGAGCTTCTCGAGGAGGAGACTCGATTGAATTTCCTGCCTCAGTTGCTCGTTACTTTTATTAAGGTTCTGACCGGCAGTCCCATACATCGTTTTCATCATTTTAAGTTCCCGATCAAGCTCTTCATCCGAAATTTCCACTTTATATTTTTCAGCTGCCTGTTTCACGACCTCTTTATCGACCATTTCCTCAAGTACATCTTCCCCATATCTTTTTTCGAGCTCATTAATCCATGCGTCCCGGGAAATATCCTTGGATCCAACCTTTGCGGCCGTTTCTTCCCCGATGACGGATTTTGAAATGATCAGTGGTTTTATGACAAAGATAATGATAGTCAATAGGTTCAACAAGGCAAGGGCAGCAATAATCGCCCGAAGCTTTTGTTTTGGCAAACCCTTATCCCCCGTATATTATTTTTTGGTTTCCGCTTCTAGTTCCTCGAGTTCTTCCTTCGAGAATTGGTAGGTCTGATTACAAAAATGACAATGTGCTTCCGCTTGTCCATCTGTATCAATGATATCCCGAATTTCAGCTTGCCCTAGGCTAATCAATGCATTTGCAATTCTTTCCTTAGAACATTGACAGGAGAATTGGACATCCATTTTTTCTAGTATATTCACATTGCCCTCACCTAAAATCTCGGTTAGGATTTCTTCAGGAGTCATGCCGCTCTGAATCATCTTAGAAACAGGAGTTATCGTGCTTAGTCGATTTTCGATTTTTGAAATCGTATCTTCGGGTGTACCCGGCATCAACTGGATGATGAATCCACCCGCTGCAAGGATTGAATTATCCGGATTGACCAGGACCCCAACCCCCACAGATGAAGGCACCTGTTCGGAAGTAACAAAGTAATATGTGAAATCTTCACCTAATTCTCCCGATACAATCGGTACCTGACCTGAAAAGTAATCACGAAGACCGATATCTTTGACAACAGTCAACAATCCATCGGTTCCTACCGCTTTCCTTACATCAAGCTTTCCTTGCTCATTCAAATCAAAGTGAGTTTGCGGGTGAGTGACATATCCGCGGACTTCTCCCTTTGCATTGCTGTCGACCAGGATGGAACCGATCGGTCCTCCGCCTTCGATTTTAATCGTCAGCTTTTCTTCACCTTTTAACATTCCGCCCATCATGACGCCTGCCGTCATCGCCCGTCCAAGGGCAGCTGAAGCAGTAGGCCATGTATAATGGCGCCGCTGAGCTTCTCCTACCGTGTCTGTTGTTGAAACAGCATATGCCCGAACCTGTCCCTCATAACCTAACGCCTTTATTAGATAATCTTTCATTTATTTTTGCTCCTTCCATGCTTTGTGTTACTTCTTCACTTGCTCACGATTACGTTTATAAATCAACTGCAGCCCCTTCAAGGTCAAAAATGGCTCCACTACGTCAATCACAGTAGACTCATTGGCAATTAAGGTAGCCAATCCACCAGTTGCTATTACCGTTGGTTCTAGATTACTTTGCTCCTTAATTCGATTAACGATTCCTTCTACCTGTCCAACATACCCATACAAAATACCAGCCTGCATGGCGGACACCGTATTTTTCCCAATAATCCCTTCTGGCCGGCTGATTTCTATTCTTGGAAGTTTGGCTGCCTTTGAATAAAGTGCTTCAGTAGAAATATTTATACCCGGGGCAATGGCTCCGCCCATGTATTGTTTATCCTCATTTATATAGCAATATGTAGTTGCCGTGCCAAAGTCCACGATAATGAGAGGGCTTCCATATTCCTGAATGCCTGCAACAGCATTAACGATTCGGTCCGCACCCACCTCACGCGGATTTTCGTATTTAATATTCAATCCAGTTTTTATTCCAGGTCCAACTATAAGCGGTTTTATACCAAAGTATTTTTTGCACATTCGTTCAAGCGCAAACATAATTGGCGGAACTACCGAAGAAATGATGATTCCATCAAATTGATCAAACGAAAGACCTTCATGTTGCAGCAAAGACTTTATGATCATTCCATACTCATCTTCTGTCTTGTGACGGCTAGTCTCAATTCGCCAATGATATTTTAAAATATCTTCATCGTATACGCCTAGTACAGTATTCGTATTCCCAACATCCAATACAAAAATCATCGTTTCATCACTCCGGTAAATTATTCTCCAACATCATACCACACTGTTATTTACCACGCTATTAGTCGCACTTTTCGAAAGGTAACCCAGAAACTTCATCATAATTAATTCAAGAGTGAAGAAAAGGGTATTTCCGAGGCGGAAATACCCTTTTGAATTCAGTCAACTTAAGACTTTTTATTGTCATCTTCGTTCGGGAAGGAAAGCGGCTGATCTTGAGGCGCACCTTCTTTGATTGGAGGAGTATTCAATCCTTCCTCCGTTATTTCAAGGTCCTCAGGTCCTCTCTTATCCAATGGATCTAACAGGGCCTCTTTTTCTTCCTTCTTCGTATTGATGTTCACCTTGACATTCTCATCAGTGGTTAAATTCCCATTAAGGGCTGTATAATCCCGTTCTGGCAATTTACCATTATGGAATAAACCTTTGATCTGTTCAGCATCAAGCGTTTCCACATCAAGCAAGGTTTTTGCGACCAAATCAAGTTTTTCACGATTTTCAGTAAGAATCGTCTTACATCTTTCGTAAGCTTCCTTGATGATACGTTGGATTTCAAGATCAATTTCATATGCTATTGCATCTGAATAGTTTTGATCATTGTTGAAATCTCGGCCTAGGAAGACCTGACCTTGTGAATTACCGAATTGAAGCGGTCCAAGTTTACTCATGCCATATTCCATAACCATGCTCCGAGCTATGCCCGTTGCACGTTGGAAATCGTTATGAGCACCGGTACTCACTTCTCCGAATGTGACTTCTTCGGCTACACGGCCACCCAATAGCCCTACGATTTTATCTTTAAGCTCAGGTTCCGTCATGAAGAAACGATCCTCTTTCGGCAGCATAACTGCATAACCGCCAGCTTGACCACGAGGGACAATCGTAACCTTATGAACGACTTCGGCATCATCCAGAACCAATCCAATAATGGTATGGCCTGCTTCATGCCACGCTACGATATTTCTTTCCTTTTTGGAAATGACACGGGTTTTCTTGGCAGGTCCAGCGATAACGCGATCCGATGCTTCATCCAAATCGGACATGTCGATCTTCTTCTTATCTTGACGGGCAGCCACAAGCGCAGCTTCATTCAATAAGTTTTCAAGATCCGCACCAGAAAATCCTGGAGTACGCTGAGCGATCGCTTTCAAATCGACTGTTTCTGCTAATGGTTTATTGCGTGCATGCACTTTCAGAACTTCTTCACGGCCCTTAACATCAGGGCGCCCTACCGTTATTTGACGGTCAAAACGTCCTGGACGCAGTAATGCCGGATCCAATACATCAGCACGGTTAGTCGCAGCGATGATTATGATTCCTTCATTACCACCGAAACCATCCATTTCCACCAGAAGTTGGTTCAATGTCTGTTCGCGTTCATCGTGACCGCCGCCAAGACCTGCGCCACGTTGACGTCCGACTGCATCAATTTCATCGATAAAGATGATACATGGTGCATTCTTCTTAGCATTTTCAAACAAATCACGAACACGGGATGCACCGACACCCACAAACATTTCAACAAAATCAGAACCACTGATTGAGAAGAAAGGAGTTCCGGCTTCACCAGCCACTGCTCGTGCAAGTAAAGTTTTACCTGTACCAGGAGGCCCAACTAAAAGTACCCCTTTAGGAATACGGGCTCCAAGCTCGGCAAATTTTCGAGGGTCTTTCAAGAATTCAACAACCTCGACAAGTTCCTGCTTTTCTTCGTCCGCCCCGGCAACATCGTTGAAGCGTACTTTTTTCTTATCATCATTATACAATTTCGCCTTACTTTTCCCGAAGTTCATGACACGGCCACCACCGCCGCCCTGAGCTTGGTTAAGTAAAAAGAAGAAGAGAATAAAAATGATTACAAATGGAATGATGGAAGTGAAAAATGTCACCCAGCCACTTGTTTTTTCTGGAGGTTCAACAGTGATGATGTCCTTACCCAACTTGGTTACGGCATCATTGATTCTGCTCTGAGAATATTCACTGAAAGGCACGTACGTCACAAAGAATTTATTTTCCTCATAACCTTTGAGCTTTCCTGTGATTTCAAATACACTGCTTTCGGGCTGCATCGTCAGTGCAGTAACATCCCCATTCTCCAAATGCTTATAGAATTCATCTTGGGTCATTTTCTCCGTTGGTTCATTGTTATTATTAAAAATGCTTACAATCCCAATGATGACCAAAAAGATCAGTAAATAAAATATGGTATTACGGAAGATCCGATTCATCCCTTACCTCCTCCCACGGGTAAACAAACTATAGTAAATACTATCATACAAAATTAATGAATTACAATAATTTAACACCGCTGTTTTTATCTGGTCTTCTCTTTCAAACAAGTACGATTAATTCGAGTAAATTTCAGGCTTCAATATGCCAATATACGGGAGATTACGATACTTTTCCGCAAAATCAAGACCATATCCGACAACAAATGCATCCGGAACGATGAACCCGGCATAATCCGGAGTGATATCCGCTTTCCTGCCTGTTGGTTTATCCAATAATGTAACGATTTTAATTGATTTTGCTTTTCGATAACGGAAAAGTTCCGCAAGATAGCTAAGAGTCAAACCGCTGTCGATAATATCTTCTATGATCAAAATATCCCGGCCTTCAACCGATGTATCAAGATCTTTGATGATTTTCACTTCACCGGAAGATACAGTGGAGTTACCATAGCTTGAAACATCCATAAAGTCCATTTCAAGATGTGTATCCACACGTTTCAGTAAATCTGACATAAATGGCATGGCGCCTTTCAGCACTCCGATTGCCAACGGGAACTTACCTTGGTAATCAGCTTCAAGCTGCGCACCCAATTCCCTGATTTTTTTTTGAAGTTCTTCCTCTGATATTAAAACCTTTTCAATGTCGTTTTGCATGGTCATTGTAATTTATTGCCCCCCAAGAAGAATTAAGCTTTTTTATATTCTAAGTAGATTAAAGATTTTTCATCAGAAATTATATCCGGCTCAATATTCGATTTCTTTAAACCAGGTAGCCAAATGGCCATTCCCGTTTGATCGATGATGACCGGCCACACATTTCTTTCTAGCATCGGGATCTTTTCATTAATGAAAATATCCTTTAACTTTTTAGTTCCACCCAATCCCTTGACGGCCATCCGTTCGCCTTCATTCCTGGTCCGGACTGTAAGAGGAAACTGAACAGCTGATTCGGGAAGAATAAAAGAATGATTTCCTCTAAGTACCGGAATTTCTTCTTTTATATAGTGCGCTTTAATCTTATATCCATTCGGAAGAATAGTCTCACCGGGAATTTGTAATTTAAGGGAATATTTAAGGCTTTTTTGCCGAAAAAATCTAAAAGTGCAAGCTTGATATGATTTTTCCGCAATAAGGCCCTCCGGAAGATGCAATTCTGCAGATGGTTGAGGATTTAAAAACAAAACTAAAAGTTGGTCAATATGTAATGCCGAAAGCGATGAAGGTCTCTCCAAATAAAGATAGTTTAATATTAGTTGAATCGCCCTTCTTTGTAAAGGTTTAGGCATCGCTAGAACCTTATCAATCTGAATAACCGCTTGATCTTTATCCTGTTGGATCCAAACCTCGGACATTTTGCTTGAAACCATGTTCAAAAAAAACTCTTCATCTTCATAAAGCTCTTCACTGAATCGTTGAAAATGCTCATGAACCTTTCTATTTTCCTTCTTTAAAAATGGAAGGACTTCATGTCTAAAACGATTTCTTGCATAGGCACCCGTTTCATTGCTCGGATCAAACCTTGGTTCAATATTATGAAGGACCGCATATTCGATTATTTGGCTTTTCGTAATTTCAAGAAAAGGCCTGACCAGATTCCCGGTATGGAACCGTCTTTTTATGGGAATACCAGCTCTCGCCTTACCTGTCGCCCCTCTTGTTAAACGCATGAGCATCGTTTCTATTTGGTCATCTCCATGATGCCCCAGTACAAGCGTGGAGGCTTGATGTTTATCCATCATTTCCTCATAGAAAGCAAAACGCGACTTTCTTGACGTTACTTGTGAACTTTCCCCCATCTGCTCCATCCGGGCAGGAACATCGATCCTTTTTCCCTCGAATGTAATGCCCCACCGTTTACATATATGCTCGACATATTTGTAATCCTCATAGGATTCTTCACCTCGAAACATATGGTCAACACTTGCAACGATCATCTCGTAATGAAAAAGAGGTTGAATTTCCTTAAGGATATGGAGAAGCACCAATGAGTCCGGTCCTCCGGAAACGCCTATTAGCAACTTCGAGTGTTCCTTAATCAATTCATTTCTATAAATGGTACTCAGAACTTTTTCCTTTAACATACAATCTTCCTTCTTTATGAACAGGCATTAGTTTTATACGATTCAATCATGAAATGGTTTCAACTATTCCATGGCATTCACATAATAACTATATCATAACAACTGTTCATATATGTATAGAACATAGAGCATCGATATGATGGCAACCAGCAAAAAAGTTTCAAAAAAACCGCCACTTTTCTTTTTTGAATGGTTTTGGGACCTTCTTGCTTGTCTCGTTGCAGGTTGTATTGTATGCGGCTGACCCGCCGCTGCCTGAGTCAGGCCCTTTTTCTTCGAATGATTTCGCTTACTTAGAACCATGACCAAATCCTCCCGCATTTGGAGGGCTGAATCATACTGCCCGCGGAGTGCTTTATCCAGCAGCTTTCTATATGGGTGCAATTCCTTTTTCTGCTTAATCAGGTCGTTAAGCTGTCTATACCCCTCCCCTTTCTTATGGAAACGTCCAGGGTAGGCTGAATTGATAATAATCATCGCAACAGCGAACAAGTCATATTGCGGATCAGCCTTTCTTGATCCAAGTCCCCAGTAACCCCTGTCAAAGAACTCAGTGAATTCTTTAACAGATCGCCCGATTAAGGTGGTTCCGCCAACATCCACGCACCGTACCTTATAGGCTGGTGAAGTCACGATTAAATTCTCAGGTTTTAAATCCCCGAATACCCATCCATTGGCATGCAAGGCAGACAAGCTTGTTAAAAGCTGAAGCATCAAGACTCCAATCCATGATGTACCTTTTTTATCGATGAAACGCAAAAAATCGTGTCCGTGGATATATTCCATGACATAAAAAGGGAGCTGCTTTCCTGTTTTCATGAAATCATCCGCTTCCAAAAAGGAAGGTCCAAGGGTAGACCCCTGGACCTTTGAAAAGGATTTTAGGATATTCATCTCCGAAATAATGGACGTCCCATTATCACTGAGCTTTAAAGCATAATGACGATTTCCGCTTTCAACCAAATAGACGATCCCGTTCGCTCCACACCCCAATTCCTTAATGATTTTGTACTGATTTTTATTCCATTTTCCAGTGACTACACTGCCAGGCAGGAGTTTACATTGATTCCTCAAAGTATTGTTCATCATCATGTGATAACAATCCCCTCAATGAACGTTTTTTATTGAAATATGTCAAAGCTTCACGAATGGCCGGACCAGTCGGAGTGAGTCCCCCTGTGCTAAGCTTAGGAAAAGTTGCCGTCAAGGCTTCAAGGTTCGGGGTCCAATCCAGCAGCTTTTCAACATCATTTCTTTTCCCAGGAAATACGAATACGGAAAAACGGCTATCACCCATTCTTGCATTCATACTAAGGGAAAGATCTAATAAAGAATCTTTTACTGTAGGCAGTTTATGTTTCATGCTTGCACTTGTATCAACAAGAATCAATACTTCGAGCTTGCTTGTTTCCCCAAGCTCATCAACCACCTCCATCACTTCTCCTCGTTTATCGGGCGGAAGATCGTCCATCGTTTTTGAATCTCCAAGTATTTGTTGAAGTTCACGATTGATAACGCCCTGTATAGTTTGAGTCATTGCCTTTTGGGTCACCATTTGGACGGTTTGGGACAACTGCTGAGCATAGACTATTTGACTTACGCCACCTCCGGAACCAGCAATCTTCTCAATTTCCTTAAGCCCCTTTTCATCTATCACATCATTTTCCATGACACCTATGACATTGATGGTTATGCCTTGCTCCCTTGCCAATTCAGCCATGGCAGAAGGTTCCTCACCATGATTTGAACATCCGTCGGTTATAAGCAAAATCTGTCTTAATGTTCCTGCTTTCATGTTTTGCTCTCCCTTCCTATCAATTTGTTACCATAATTGACTAAAAAGGGGGAAATTATACGCCAAAGACATCTCATCAAGTCACATCACGGAGTGAAGGGATTGAAAAGAGTGCAACCCTTACCTTTTATCCGTCTTCCATTTCTCCACCTCATTTTGGTTTTTTTCATTTTATTTATATAAACGGCCCCTACTGTGCCTTTTTACGTTTTGGAGAAACGGGAATGGACGCCCATTTCGGTGTGTTATGCTTTATTTTCGATGTAACCACTGTCATATCATCATCTATGATCCCTTTAGTTCGGATGACTTCTTCCAATATTAAATCAGAGATTTCCTGCGGGTCGTCTGTTTCCATTTCCTTGATTTTCCGTTTAAGCCAGAACTCGATATTTTCGACATGTGAGGGGCCATCGAACACTCCATCGCTCATCATGATTAATATGTCCCCTGCCTTCAGCTCTTCTGATACAACATCAACATCGAAATCCTGGATGATTCCCATAGGAAGGTTACTTGATTCGATTTTTATTATCCTATCCCCCCTTTTAATGAAACTCGGTATCGAACAGATTTTTAAAAACTTAGCCCTTGCGTCCTGAAGATCAATCATTGCCAAATCAAGAGTCGAAAATATTTCATCGGTAGTGCGTAGAGATAATACGGAGTTTACGGATTTAATGGCTATTTTTTCTTCTATTCCCGATTGTAAAAATTTTTGTAGAAGCTTCAATGTCTCTGTACTTTCAAAATGGGCCCTTTCCCCATTTCCCATTCCATCACTGATGGCTATCGCGAATTTGCCGCAGCCAATTTCCATTGTCGTATAACTGTCTCCTGATACAAGCCCTCCCCCCTTGGCAGCATGAGCCACACCCGTTTCGACCGTGAATTTTTTTGCTGACCTAAATATCACCTCACATTGCCCGTTTGGATATGTTGCACACTCTTCTGAATGAACGACTATCGTTTCCCCTAAAATGTCAGAAAGCATGGGTGCAATCAACTTTTCACATTCCCCTCTGCCCTGGCAGTATGGGACACTCATCTCTATATCAACATTTCCTTGTTCTAGACTGTATATTTCAACATGGCCTATGTGCAGGCCAAAATCCTGGATGGCTTCCAAAATGGATTCTTCATGTACATGATGATTCTTCCTTTCCCTTTGAATTTCTTTCGCAAAGTCATCCATTACTGCCGAAACGCCCCTCAGTTGATCCGCCACCAGTTTCCGGCTTTCCTTCACCTGCCTTTTTAATTTTTGGTTAGCTTCAAAATAAGTAAGTTCCTGTGCTATCGCCCCAATGACCTGAGGCCCGCGGCTACAATATTTCCCCCATTCTTTCGAAGTTTTTTGGGGGAGCTGGCCATTATTTTCACTTAATTGAAGCATAATTTCCTGCATGCCGTCATAGGTTGTATTAAAGTTCTTGGACCAGCATTGTTCCTTCTTAAAACAAAGCTGGCACGTCTTTTCCGTTACATTACTTAAGAAGTAGTCGAATTCTTTCTCATCTTCCTCCAATCTCCCCCTTTCATCCACTTGGGAAAAGCTATTTGAGAGCGCCTCAAATACATGTGAGAATTGCTCCACCCTTTGAGCGGTGACATCCCTCACTTTTCGGGCATACTGCTGCTGCTCATCAGAATTCTCGACTGTTCCCGGTATATGTTTCGCTATTTTGTTGATTATGGATGACGGCGTCAATATAAACAGGGCCACAGCTATAAGTGATTCATAAAGGGTCACCATAATATTATTGGTGCCCTCACCATATAAACCTATCAGTAATGTAGCAATCAAGAGGCCGCTAGCAACCCCTATCTTCCTTCCCTCCTTCAATAAGCCTCCCAGGAGCCCTGAAAATGCGAGAAGGCTCATTTGATAAAGACTTGCAATACTTGCCAAGCTGAATATCAATCCAGTAACTACACCTACAGTGGAGCCTATGGCGGCCCCTCCTGCCAGCCCGAAGAGGAGGACCAGGTATCGCGAGAATATATGGTCGAGTGATAAATCGTAGATCATCCAGCCGATGGTTCCGGTCATCACCGAAGCCAGCAGGATGATGATGCTGACGATTTCCTCCGTCTTTAATGATTGGGACTTTGTCCGAACGGTCAGCATCGGGATGGATTGTATGAAGATTAAGGTTAAAATCATTGCGAGTCCCGCCTCTACCCCTATCATCATTAAGTCATACAGCTGAATCGTTCGAAATACCAGATATTGCTCCGCCAGGTTGACCAGGAATAGTGAAGCAAAGACGTACATCGACATGGTCTTGAATTGTCCTTCCACGGCGGGCTTCTTGATTTTATGAAATAACAGGAGCAGGAACGCCGATGCAAAGATGACTAAACTATTCGAATAGTGAACGGTCAGCCCACCTGCAATCAATCCGAATAAAGCCAGCGGAGCCCTATCACGTCTCATGAGAAAAACAGCTGCGAAAAACGGAAGTCCAAATGGTGCAAGCTGCGAAAGAATCAAAGCCCGTCCTAATAAAAAACCGATAATTGCTAAAGAGATACCTTTTTTTATGAATATGTCTTCCGACTTCATTTGCAGTTGTTGGATCCAATTGATGGCCCCTGCCTTCGCTTCTTTTAATTGAACATCTCCAAGAGGTTCCATCATAGGTCTTTCTACTTTTTCCATTTCAACACCCCATTCGTATTAGTGGTTTTTATTATATAGAGGGCTTGTCTATTTTTTTGTCAGAATTTTATAAGCGAATAACAAAAACGTTCGACGAAATTCTTCTTGAACAATCATTTGTATACAGGTTTTTGTCCCTTTTTTTTCAATACGGAAACGGGCGTTCTTTTTTTTTTGAAGAAAAGCAAAGTTTTTAGGTTATTTTTGCGGAAAATAACACGAATAAATAATCAGGAAATGGAAACCGACAAACTTTATTTTTTTTGTTGACATTTTTTCTTCACGACTGTAAGATATAACTTGTGCTTCAGTAGCACTTACCATTATGGCGGCGTAGCTCAGCTGGCTAGAGCGTACGGTTCATACCCGTGAGGTCGGGGGTTCGATCCCCTCTGCCGCTATCTTTTTTCATGAAAATCACGGCCCGTTGGTCAAGCGGTTAAGACACCGCCCTTTCACGGCGGTAACACGGGTT
>NZ_JBHVQU010000082.1:0-17609 GCF_042886655.1 Peribacillus sp. NPDC058002
ATCTTGAAACGTATTAATATTGTACTCAATCAAACACGATTGTTTTATTACCATGAATAATAACTTTATCTTCAATATGCCAGGAAACAGCTTGGGCAAGAACTTGTCTTTCCACATGACTTCCGGCAACCTTTAATTCTTCTATTGTATGTCTATGATTAACCCGCTTTACATCTTGCTGAATAATGGGTCCTTCATCAAGATCATTCGTAACATAATGAGCAGTTGCTCCAATTAACTTAACACCACGATTATAGGCCCTCGCATAAGGATTTGCTCCGACAAACGCCGGTAAAAACGAATGATGAATGTTAATAATTTGATTTGGAAACTCCGATATAAATGTAGGGGAAAGAATTTGCATATATCTAGCCAAGGCAATAAAGTCTACTTTCCCTTTCAGTTGTTCTAGCGCTTTCTGTTCTGCTTGTTGCTTCATTTCATGAGTTAAAGGAATATGATAATAAGGGATGTCATAGCTTTCTACTATTTTTTTAAAATCAGGATGATTACTGATTACCATCGGAATTTCTACTGGAAGTTCATTTGATTTCCAACGCCATATAAGCTCCATAAGACAGTGATCCATTTTGGATACAAAGATGGCCATTCGTTTTTTTTTCTTATTACCACTTAAGGTCCATTCCATGGCATAAGCCTGAGCCAGCACATGTAAGTCCACCTCAAGTTTTGCATAGGAAGCATCAACGTCGTTTAAATCAAATTCGATCCTCATAAAAAACATACCTGCTTGTGGATCCGTCGTATGTTGGTCAAAATGAACAACATTTGCTTTGCTTTTTAATAAAAGGTTAGAAACAGCCGAGATAATACCTGGCTTCTCTGGACAAGATATTAATAATCTAGCACGGTTAACATTCACTTCTTTATACAATGTTGACTCTCACCATCCTTTAGAGTTGTATGTAAAAGTTGTAGAAAGCTTTCGAATTCAGAATGATGGCTAAACACAACCTCTTTCGGTGTCCGAACAATACTGTAACTACAATTTCAATTCTAGCCTTCATGAACTACAGTGAGGGCGGGCGATAGAACCTTAAAGATTACTGAAGTACGTTTTTTTCATTTCAACCTTCATATCTTCAGGTTTCTTAGCGCTTAAAGTAGAGGAAATAATACTACCTGCTTACCGCCTTTCTTCTCCCACCTATCAGAAGGTTCGCCCCTATTCTTTCACAATTTTTTAACTAGGCGTGTATTTCCTTACCATATACAGCTAGGGCAGCTTCCCCAATTGCTTCCGCTAATGTTGGGTGAGGGTGTATCGTCTGCGCAATATCCATAGCTGTTGCATTTAATACTCGTGCAAGACCCGCTTCTGAGATCATATCGGTTACATGTGGCCCAACCATATGCGCTCCTAACAACTTACTAGACTCTTCTTCAACAACAAGTTTGACAAACCCGTCTGATTCACCAAAAACAAGTGCCTTTCCAATCGCACGGAAGGAGAATTTTCCTGTTTTTACTTGATACCCTTTCTCCTTCGCCTCCTCTTCTGTTAGTCCAACACTAGCTATCTCCGGGCTACTATATATGCATTTTGAAACAAGCGATGGATCAAGTGGCACAGGGTTTTCTCCTGCCATATGTTCAATTGCGATGATTCCTTCATGTGAAGCAACATGGGCAAGCTGCAATCCTCCAATTACATCTCCAATTGCATAAATGTTTGGCTCATCCGTTTGATAATACTCATTTGTTTGAATAACACGTTCGACTTCAACTTTCGTATTTTCAAGGTGAATGCCTTCTATGTTTGGTAATCTTCCGACAGATACTAATAATTTTTCTGCTGAAAACGTCGTGTCTTTCCCTTTATATTCCGCTTTAATAGAGACACCCTCACCTTTTTCTAACGATTCTGGAAGCACCTTTGCCCCTGTTACGATTTTCACACCTTTTTTCTTCATTAATCGCTGTACTTCCTTTGAAATATCTTTATCTTCCGTCGGTAAAATGCGATCGGCATACTCTATCACAGTTACTTCTAATCCAAAGTCAATAAGCATCGAAGCCCATTCTATTCCAATAACACCGCCGCCGACAATAATGATGGAATTTGGGAGCTCATTCATTTGTAGAGCTTCATCCGATGTCATCACATATTCGCTATCTGCTTCTAGGCCGGGTAATGTCCTTGGACGAGATCCTGTCGCTATTAAAATATTTCGAGGACATAATATCATTTCCCGTTCTTCATGATTCAATTTCACTAAAACATCTTTCGACTGTAAAATGCTTCCTTTACCTTCAAACACATCTATTTTCCCTTTTTTCATTAAATGTTGTACACCTTTAAATAAGCGTTCAGTAATTTCTTCTTTCCTGGCCTGAACTTTTGAGAAGTCCAGTCGCACTTCCGGTGCAATAACACCGTATTTATCTGCTTTCTTTGTATTCGAATACACCTCAGCACTTCTTAATAATGCTTTACTTGGAATACAACCTGCATGAAGGCATGTTCCACCAAGTTTACCTTGTTCCACGACCGCCGTTTTTAACCCTAATTGAGACGCACGAATGGCCGCAACATATCCTCCGGTACCGCCGCCGATGATAACAACGTCATATTCTTGATTCACCTAATATATCCCCCTTTTGTTTTCATAACCATGGATAGAGTAAGTAAGAAAAACAACTTATTAAACACGATCTATTCTATTAATAGGTAAGCCGTGACGATTCTTTAATTTATTTCAATAGCACATTCACTGGATGCAAAGATTTTTCCAACAATAAAGCCATGATCTTCTAAATAATCAATTTGTGTCTCTTCATCTAAATAGCGTTTTGTAAAATGATCTAATCTAAGCTGAACTCCCTCATATTCAATAATTGCATCATTTCTGCGGGGCTCGTCCATTACGAGGGAGAACTTCACCGACACCCCGCAGCCGCCCGCAATATCAGCATCAATACGAGGAATTTGCGCATCCTTACGTGTCATTTCCTTCAGTTTATTCATGGCTGCCTCTGTTATTTTGACTATCATCTGATTCTCCCCTTTCTTAATGAATTATTGAAAAATGATTACGCATTAGCTTTAGTTGCACGGACTTGTTCATCTGCATGATAGGAGGAGCGAACAAGCGGACCTGCTTCGCAATGACTAAACCCTTTTGACATGGCAATATTTTTCAGTTCTTCAAACTCTTCTGGATTCCAATATTTTTCGACCTTCAAATGTCGTTTAGTCGGCTGCAAGTATTGACCAATAGTCATAATGTCCACATCATTAGCACGAAGATCATCCATCGTTTCCATAATTTCTTCTTGTGTTTCTCCTAGACCAATCATAATGCTTGATTTCGTCGGGATAGTGGAATTCATTTGCTTTGCCCGCCTTAAAAACTCTAATGAACGTTCGTATGTTGCACGTGCACGAACTTTTGGAGATAAGCGTTTTACTGTTTCAATGTTGTGATTCAAAATGTCTGGCCTTGCATCCATTAATGTTTTTAAGTTGTCATATTCCCCATTCAGATCGGAGGGGAGAACTTCAATACTGCAAAATGGATTTTGCCGCCTCACTGCCTTTACAGTTTCCGCAAATACCTCTGCTCCGCCGTCTTTTAAATCATCACGAGCAACAGCGGTAATCACAACATGCTTTAAGCCCATTTGCTCTACTGATTCTGCGACACGTTCAGGCTCTTCCCAATCAAGCTCTGATGGTAGCCCTGTTTGAACTGCACAGAACCTGCAAGCTCGTGTACATATACTTCCTAAAATCATGAAAGTTGCCGTCTTTCGGACCGCCCAGCATTCATGAATGTTAGGACATCTTGCTTCTTCACAAACTGTATGAAGCTTTTTTTCACGCATCATTTTCTTTAAGTCCGTATATTGTTCATTCGTATTTAATTTAATTTTAAGCCATTCTGGTTTACGAAGATTACTGATGGACATTTTATTTCTCACTCCTATGAGCATATGTAATTTTAGCTTAAAGAGGTTATTCAATTGCCTATAAAAAGACCGATTGAGTTTCTCCGTTCTCTGACATTTTGGTTCTCAAGACTTCTTCTCCTTGCACATCTTCGCTCTTTTTGTCATCCTTTTTACACGTGCTTATATGAAACCACCATGAATGAAATAATGAGATTTGAGATTCTTCTCTTTATTTTCATCCCTGGTGGTTCATGTTCAATTATTAATTTATGACTTTACCGTTTCTTCCTCTACTACTTCCTCTTTGGAATAACGCAAGATCGGTTGTCTAGCTGCTTGGACCTCATCCAATCGCCCGATGACCGTAGTATGTGGTGCGTCTAAAACAACCCCTGGGTTTTCTTCCACTTCTTTGGCAATTTGAATCATTACATCCGCAAAAGCATCGAGTGTTTCCTTCGACTCTGTTTCTGTCGGTTCAATCATCAAACATTCCTCAACATTTAACGGGAAATAGATGGTCGGCGGATGGTAGCCGAAATCTAGCAGACGTTTTGCCATATCAAGCGTTCTTACACCCAGCTTTTTCTGCCTAGATCCGGATAGGACAAATTCATGCTTGCAAATTTGTAAATATGGCGCTTCAAAATATGGCTCTAATCTTTTGCGAAGGTAATTCGCATGAAGCACGGCACTTTCAGATACTTGGCGCAGCCCTTCAGGCCCCATCGTGCGAATATAAGTATACGCCCGCAAAAGAATTCCGAAGTTTCCATAATACCCTTTTACCCTTCCGATAGAGTGCGGATAATTAGCGTTCAGCACATATTTATCACCTTCTTTTTCTATGCGCGGCACTGGCAAGTAAGGAGTAAGTTTCTCTTTCACACCGACAGGGCCTGCCCCTGGACCGCCACCTCCATGAGGCGTCGTAAATGTTTTGTGAAGATTTAAGTGCACGATGTCAAAGCCCATTTGACCTGGTGTTGTTTTACCTAAAATGGCATTGGCATTCGCTCCGTCATAATATAATAGGCCCCCTGCTTCATGGACAACCTTTGCGATTTCCACAATTTCTTTTTCAAAAAGTCCAAGGGTATTCGGATTCGTCAACATTAGCGCAGCTGTATCAGGTCCCACATGTTTCTTTAATTCTGCTAGGTCAACTAATCCATTTTTATCGGATGGGATCGTGATCGTTTGAAAACCAGCAACACTTGCACTTGCAGGATTTGTACCGTGCGCGGAGTCTGGAACAAGTACTTTCGTTCTGGTTTCACCTTTTTGAGCATGATACGCCTTAACCATCATTAAACCTGTCCATTCCCCTTGAGCCCCTGCAGATGGCTGTAAAGTTACAGCATCCATTCCTGTAATGACAGCTAGCTCTTCTTGCAATTCATATAAAACTTCTAATGCACCCTGTACGGTTTCAACGGGCTGATATGGATGAATGCGGCTAAAGCCTTCCAGACGTGCCACATCTTCATTTATTTTCGGATTGTACTTCATCGTACAAGAACCCAGTGGATAGAATCCATTATCGATCCCATGGTTTTTATTAGAAAGCGCTGTGTAATGGCGGACAAGCTGCAACTCTGATACTTCTGGGAGCTCCGCCGGTTCGTCACGAATTAAATGCTTTGGAAATTTGTCATTTAAATCAACATAGTCAACGTCACTATTCGGAATACTTGAACCTACACGTCCTGGACGACTTATTTCAAAAATTAACTCATTATATTCAACCATTCACAATCGCCTCCAAAGCATCAACAAATTGGTCAATTTCTTCTTTTGTTCGCTGCTCAGTCACAGCAAGCAGCATTTGATTTCCAAAGCCGTAATCACTTTCTAAATCAAATCCACCGATAATACCCGCCTTAAGAAGTTTTGCATTGACTTCCTTTACCGGTCGAGGAAGCCCGACAACAAACTCATTGAAGAATGGTGCTTCATTGATTATGGTAAAGCCCTTCCGTTCTAAAGTTTTCGCCATGTAATCAGCTTTCTCAATGTTTAGCTGTGCCATTTGACGAATCCCTTGCTTTCCAAGTGATGTCATACAAATAGAGGAGGCAAGAGCATTTAATGCCTGGTTGGAACAAATATTGGATGAGGCTTTATCACGGCGTATATGCTGTTCACGTGCTTGAAGTGTTAACACAAATCCACGCTGTCCTTTTTCATCTGCTGTTTGGCCTACAATTCGTCCTGGGATTTTGCGCATGAGTTTTTTATTTACCGCAAAATAGCCGCAGTGCGGACCGCCAAAGGACATCGGGATTCCTAATGGCTGCATATCACCGATCACAATATCTGCCCCAAGTTTCCCAGGAGCTTGTAAGAGTGCTAGTGCAAGAGGATTGGCGCTTACGATTAAAAGGGCACCTTTTTCTTCCGCAATTTGCTTTATTGCTTGTAAATCCTCTATCGAACCGAAGAAATTTGGATATTGAACAATTACGGCAGCAGTGTCCTTATCAATTTGTTCTTGCAGCTTACCTAAATCTGTAACCTCATCAACAAGATTTACCTCCTCAGCTGTGTATCCCGGACCTCCAGCTACTGTATGTAAAATAGCACGGGATTCAGGATGTACCGCTTTGGATACAAGCACTTTTGAACGTCTTGTAGATGCAACGGCAAGTGATGCAGCTTCTGCAAGCGATGTAAACCCATCGTACATGGAAGAGTTAGCCACATCCATTCCTGTCAACTCACAAACCATCGTTTGAAATTCAAAAATCGCTTGTAATTCACCTTGACTGATTTCCGGTTGGTAGGGGGTATAAGCTGTGTAAAATTCGGAACGTGAAATCATATGATTTACCACACTTGGAATATAGTGATCATATGTACCCGCACCTAGGAAAGTTGGGTAATGATTCGCATTTTTGTTTTTTGTAGCAAGCTGATTCATTTTTTTCAAAAGAAGCGGTTCAGGAACCGCCTCTGGAATGTTTAGCTCATCCTGCAGGCTAATTTCAGCTGGAATATCTTCAAATAACTTATCTATAGAAGAAATATCTAAAAATTTTAGCATTTCTTCTTGGTCCTGTTTCGTATCAGGGAGGTATCTATAAGTGGCTGTCATATTATTCCACTCCTTCATTAGTAAATGCTTGATATTCATCTTCGTTTAGAAGTGAATCTAACTCTTTTGGATTGGACATTTCTACTTCGACTAACCACCCTGCATCAAATGGGTGCTCATTAATCGTCTCTGGAGAACCTTCTAACTCTTCGTTTACAGTAACTACCGTACCTGAAACAGGTGAGTAAAGTTCGGAAACGGCTTTAACTGACTCAATCGTTCCCATCGATTCATTGACAGTTACTTCATCATCAATCGCCGGATTTTCAACAAAGACGATATCCCCCAATGCCTTTTGTGCATAATCAGAG
Organism: Peribacillus sp. NPDC058002; assembly: GCF_042886655.1. Classification (NCBI taxonomy): domain Bacteria; kingdom Bacillati; phylum Bacillota; class Bacilli; order Caryophanales; family Bacillaceae; genus Peribacillus; species Peribacillus sp. NPDC058002. The sequence goes on from NZ_JBHVQU010000082.1 coordinate 7,324, forward strand.
ATCCCAATACGTACTCGATTTCCTTCTAATTGTTGTACCCACTCATGTTCTTTGCTATATCGTAAACTTGATATCACTTTTGTCATTGTATTTTCCCCTTTTCTTTTTCACTATTCATATAATTCCGAATATAATTTAGGTGATTTACTCATAGCAGGTCGTCGATTTCGGGCTGCATGCAAGGTAACGGAAATCAACTTAAGAAAACTACACGATAACTCTATTAAAATATTTCCACTTATCTTTTGTAGAATGGTGTATCAACAATAACGGCTTCAATCAGTTTATTTCGGATTTCCACTTTTATCGGCGCCCCCACGTCAGCTTGGTCGGCTGATATCAAGGCAAGACCTAAGCTTTTCTTCAAAGATGGTGATTGTGTTCCGGATGTAACAATACCTATTTCCTCTCCACCTTTAGAAATTACCTTGTAGCCATGACGCGGAATCCCTCTGCCTGTTACTTCAATTCCTACTAATTTTCGTTTTAATCCAGCTTCTTTCTGTTCTGTAAGAACAGATTTTCCGATAAAGTCACTTTCTTTATTCGTCTTTACGACAAAGCCGATTCCTGCTTCAAGCGGGCTGATGTCTTTACTCAGTTCTTGGCCATAGAGTGCAAGCCGTGCTTCAAGACGAAGCGTGTCCCGTGCACCTAGTCCGCATGGTTTTAATCCACTCGTGGCTCCTGCTTCTAAGATTTTTCCCCAAAGTACTACCGCTTTGTCTGCAGATAAATAAAGTTCAAATCCATTTTCTCCTGTGTACCCTGTACGGGATACAAGTACGTCGGTAATCCCAGAGATGTTGACATGCTGGGCGAATTTAAAAGAACCAATTTCTGATAAATCTATTTCCGTTAACTTTTGCAGAATGCTTTCTGCCTTTGGTCCTTGGATGGCAAGCTGAGCGATGTCTTCCGAAATATTTTGGAGCGCCATCTCTCCTTTTACACGCTGCTTCATCCATTCGTAATCTTTCTCAATGTTTGCTGCATTAATGACAAGTAAATATTTTTCATTCCCTAATTTATAAACTAATAAATCATCGACCGTTCCACCGTCTGGATAACACATTGCGGTATACTGTGCTTGATTGATGCTAAGCTTTGTCACATCGTTTGTAACAAGGTAGTTAATATAACTCTCGGCATCTTTCCCTTCCACAAGCACTTCTCCCATATGAGAAACATCAAAAAGTCCTGCTTCTGTTCGAACAGCTTCATGCTCTTCTAATATGCTTGTAAATTGAACTGGCAGAGCCCAGCCACCAAAATCAATAACTTTTGCCCCGTACTTTTTATATACTTCAAAAAGCGGTGTTTGCTTTAATGCTGTTTCAGTACCCATGATCTACCCCCAATTATGATTATTTGCAAAATAAATGTTCTTTCATCCGTTTGCCGGTTTCTTTCATCGCCAGGCCTCCAAATGACGTTTCTCGAAGGGTCCATGGCATATCATTTCCTACCTTATACATGGCATCACAAGGAATGCGGCTTTCAATTCCAGCTAGAGACATGTCAGCCGCTGAAAATGCAATCGAAGCTACCCTTTTCTTACACAGTTATTGGCTGTTGAAATAACGGATAAACATCACAAATCCCTTTGGTTGTTTCTCTTGCTTTCTCAAGAACGTCTTTATTTCCTTTACTCTTTAGAACAGTTGCAATCACTTCACCAATTTTCACCATTTCTTCTTTCTTCATGCCTCGAGTCGTTAAAGCTGCTGTTCCCATTCGGATACCGCTCGTAACAAATGGCTTTTCTGGATCATATGGAATCGTATTTTTATTAACAGTAATGCCCGCTTCTTCTAATAATTTCTCTGCTTCTTTTCCTGTTAAATTCCACGGACGCAAATCTAAAAGGACAATATGATTATCTGTTCCACCAGAAACAAGGGCTGCACCTTCATTTTTTAATGTTTCGCCAAGTGTTGCAGCATTTTCAATGACTTGTTTCGCATAATCCTTAAAGCTTGGTTGTAAAGCCTCGTTGAAAGCAACCGCTTTTGCTGCAATGATGTGCATGAGTGGGCCGCCTTGAATTCCTGGGAACACGGATTTATTAATCGCTTTGATAATTTCTTCATCGTTCGTTAAAATGATCCCCCCGCGAGGTCCTCTCAATGTTTTATGAGTAGTACTTGTCACAACATCTGCATATGGGATTGGGGACGGGTGAAGACCAGTTGCTACCAGCCCTGCTATATGAGCCATATCCACCATAAGTTTTGCACCAACTTGATCGGCAATTTCTTTAAATCTTGCAAAATTAATCGTTCTTGGATAGGCACTTGTCCCTGCAATAATCAATTTAGGTTTTTCTTTCTTTGCCATAGCTTCCAACTCATCATAATCAATTAATTGAGTATCTTCTTTAACTCCGTAGGACACAACTTCAAACCATTTTCCTGAAACGCTGACTGGACTTCCATGAGTTAAATGGCCACCATGTGAAAGGTTCATCCCCATCACTTTATCACCAGGCTGCAGCAGTGCGAAAAAAACTGCGAAATTGGCTTGTGCACCTGAGTGAGGCTGAACATTTGCATATTTTGCACCAAAAAGTTTCGTTAAGCGCTCAATAGCTGCTTGTTCTGCCACATCGACAAATTCACATCCACCATAATAGCGCTTTCCTGGATAACCTTCTGCATATTTATTTGTCATCACGCTTCCCATTGCCTCTAATACATCTGGGCTAACGAAGTTTTCTGATGCAATCAATTCCAGGGTTTGATGTTGACGTTGTCCTTCCTTCTCAATCGCTTCAAAAATGGTTAAATCATTTTGTTTTAAACTCATTTCATTTTCCCCCTAATCATTTTTTGATTATTCTGAATTTTAATACGGTTCGAGACACTAAAATCTCTTTCCCGCTACATCTACTTTTCTATGAAGACTGTTAAAAACAGTATGATTTACTACCTTTTTTGCACGCAAAAAAGGACAGAAAAGGGTAACGTAGCGTTCTCTACCCTTCTCTGTCCTTTTACCTGAGAGTTTAGCTCCATTTTAAATAGAACCTTTCCCCTTTGGTGGCGTCCTTGTTTATACGCGCTCTCCAGAGGTGCGTCCAGTTGTGGTTCCATCTACCTGAGAGATTTGTTCCAAGGGTCTTTTTGGAACTTGCTCCTTCGGTGGCTTGTGTCGCATTGCACTCTCCCACAACTGTCATTCGCTTATTCAATTTGGTACATTTAGAATAGTAGTTGTGATTAATTATGTCAAGCAATTTTGAAAGCGTTAACAACACTATTCTAAAATAATCCCTTTCTCATCAAAATATAAGCATTCATATATCTTAATGGTTGCTTATTAAAGCGGGCAGACTGCCACTTAATTTCCCACTACCTTCCTCTGATTCGTCTGATCTACCTTCGTTTTTCGCATCTTATAAATCGCAATCAGCAAAAGAAACCAAACAGGAGTTACGAACAAGGCAACACGAGTATCTTCCGCAAGTGCAAGCACAACAAGTACGAACGCTAGGAAAGCAAGGATCAAGTAATTAGAAATTGGATAAAGTGGTAATTTAAATTTGTTCATTTTCGCTAGATCTGGCCTTGTTTTGCGGTATTTCAAATGACTGATGACAGTAATTCCCCAAATAAAGATGAAACATACTGTAGAAATACTTGTAATTAACGTAAATACTCCTTCGGGCATTAAATAGTTCAAAACAACGGAAGTTAGAATGACGACAGTTGAAAAGGCCAATGCATTGGAAGGTACTTTACGGGCATTAAGTTTTGCAAATGGCACAGGTGCATTTTTATCTTTGGCAAGTGAGTATACCATCCGGCTTGTACTGAAGATTGCGCTGTTACATGCCGAAGCGGCCGATGTTAGGACGACAAAATTGACGATACCGGCAGCTGCAGCGATACCAACTGCCACAAATACTTGGACGAATGGGCTTTCCGATGGGATGATTGCGTTCCACGGATAGACACTCATAATGACAATAAGTGCGCCAATGTAGAAAATTATAATCCGGATAGGAATATTATTGATTGCTTTTGGGATAACTTTCTCTGGATCTTCTGTTTCACCCGCTGTAAGTCCTACAAGTTCAATACCAACAAACGCAAACACTACCATCTGGAATGAGAGGATAAAGCCATTTATTCCATTTGGGAACATACCTTCGTGTCTCCATAGATTTGTGAAACTGGCTGCGCCTGAATCTGTGGAAAAGCCTTTAATAATCATGAAAATACCGATACCAATTAGTGCTAGAATAGCGATAACTTTAATTAATGCGAACCAGAATTCCATTTCGCCAAAAAGTTTTACGGTGGCTAGATTCATAAATAGCAAAATGACAAGCGCAATTAAACCTGGCATCCACTGTGGTACGGAAGGAAACCAATACTGGGTATAAAGACCAACTGCTGTTAAGTCGGCCATTGCGATTGAAATCCAGCAAAACCAGTAGGTCCAGCCAGTAACAAATGCCGCCATATTACCTAAATAGTCTTTTACAAAGTCAACAAAAGAATGATAGTTCAAATTAGATAAGAGTAGTTCTCCAAGAGCGCGCATGATTAAAAAACAAATGACGCCTGTAATCAAGTAAGCAAATAAAATTGATGGCCCAGCTAAATGAATAGATTTACCCGCTCCAAGAAATAATCCCGTTCCGATTGCACCACCAATAGCTATGAGTTGTACGTGCCTGTTTTTTAACCCTCTATCCAACTTTTGTTCCTGCATACGATTCCCCACTTTCTACTTTTATAGGCTACTTGGATTTTTTTCTTTATAAAGGGTCAGTCCTTCAATGAGTTAAATACTTAGCGTACTGGGAGACTGACCCCACTAATGTAAGCGCTTTCCTTAATAGGTACTGGATATAGATTTTTATCAAAATAGATTCATATTCTGTCCCCTTTTTTAATTTTTTTCTAATCTACCAACCTTTTTGAAAAAAATATTGTGCGGTAATCGTTGAAATTAAAAGATTAACTCTTTTTAACAGATTTCAATGCACACTCCTCTCTTTTTCCTTTTTTATCTTTCCAAATACAAAAAGGGCAGGGGAAAGATAGGGGGTTTCCTAACTTCCTCTGTCTTTTTACCTGAGAGTTTAACTCCTTCGGTGGCCTTGGGCTCTCTCCAGAGACGCGTCCAATTGTAGTCCATTTACCTGAGAGATTAGTTCCCTGTTTTTTAGGGTTTGCTCCTTCGGTGCTAAACAACGTTTAGTCTCTCCCACAATCATCATCCGCTGATATAAAGTTGCTTTAATAGTTGTATATTAACGGGTTTTAATGGGAATTTCAACAACTATCCGAAAAATCCCTATTTTCTGAATTTTAAACGCAGACGATATTTTTTTCTGACAGTTCATAAATTAGAAGTTATTAGCTATGCAAAATCAAATTTGTTGTATCGTAGGTGCAAACCAATCCACTTTTGAACGATGCTTAGAATAACGAAGGATTTAGGCATTTTGTCGATTGAAAATACGTCTAGATCTATAGATGGGGGAAGGTAATATTGTCTATATTTTTATCACAATTGATGTATGGAAAAAGAGAAAATTGACGTATTGCGAGACTCGCGAGAATCCTTGCAGCAGTAAAGATTGCTTAGGGGCATCCTCCTTCTCTTCTTTAACAACTTCCTCTTGGTCCCAACCACTTGCTAAATTAGCAATGACGATAATTGCTAGAACCCATCCCCACCACTTCTTTGGCTTCTTTAGCTTGATTTTCTTATCCTTACTCATTTCCGCTCACCACCTTTTTCGACTTTCAATATTTAATGCGAGATTTTCACCCATTACGGCTAAACCTATCACACCGATTTGTTGTTTTGCCATGGTCCATTCGTCCCTTCTTAATTATTAGAATCAAGCTTAGCTACTTTGAAATCAATCTTTAAATCTCGTCTCTAGTTATACAATAATAATCCTAATTGATCCAAATTATTTACTTGGATATACGTTACTCCGGTTCTTTCTTCTCCTTTCAGAGCCTGGTTTTGCAGGTAGATAAACACATATTCTTCTTGTAAGATTTAACCCCCACCCTTACAGGGAGAATGCTTGATTATCCCAGTAATGATAATAATTTCTAATTTAATTCTTCTTTTTTCGCCTGGATCATTTCTTTGATTTTTTCTCTAAATTTCTCATTCGTGAAAATATCCTGTGTGGTTGTTAAGTGTCGCTTGGCATGTCTGGAGAAGTTAGTCGCTGCCAACCACTGACTACAATATGGACATGGAAGCTGTGCGTCTACTTGCCATTGTGTCGTTACGAATCTATTTGTATTTGAATTACTTCTTTTTGCAACCTTATTGACTACCTTTGTATTCGTATCGACATAGGATCAGATGCTCTTTTTTACTCTAGCAATGGTGGAAAAACGGAGTCCAACAAAAATGTTTGGGGCGGCACAGAGCGACCATATTTAATGGTCAAAAACGATCCATATGATCCGTAAACTGCATGGAGCTTTAGTGTGAAGAAGCATCAAATAGACCTTACAAACTTAGATCTGACAAAACCAGATACATGGTGGGCTAATACGAAGGAAGTCGAACAAACACAAGAAATTTCTAATATAAAAGCATGGCTACAGTCAAATGGCTATACAGGCAAAGATATTAGAATTATCGCTGTCCCTTTACTCACCCTTCAAGCACCAACAAGTGGCGGCAGGGTGAGTAAAGGAAGTATTACGATTGAATTTATGGTGAAAGAAAAGGGGAAAGCACTACAACAAAGTGTAATATTAGAAGATGTAGCGGCTTCCAAAATTAGAGACATTATAGGTCTGAGCTTCATGAAAAGCTTTTTAATAGACAAAGTGGATACTGCAAAGGATACGATTAACGTTTCAGGAAAAGGCTTCGGCCATGGTGTCGGACTAAGCCAGTATGGCGCGAAAAAGGCTGGCGAACAGGGAAATACGTATCGCGAGATTCTTGCATTCTATTATGAAGGGACAAGCTTAAAACAAGCTTATAAGCCAGAACCTGAGGAAGTAGAACCAGTAAAGCCGGACCCGGCACCTGTCATTCCAACGCCAATCCCAACACCAGTTCCGGACCCTGCCCCTAAAGATGAAACAGCGCCAACAATTAATGATATAAAAACGTATTATGATACTAAAACAGACCAAGTCAAATTAACCTTTGATACGAATGAAAAAGCGAATGTGACAGTGGAAGTTAAGGATGAAAAAGAGGATATCGTCGCTTCTCTTGTTTCAGGGGACGAAAAGCCATCAGGATCGCAATTAGTCTTTTGGGATGCTTCAAGGGTAAGCACCGGTTCATACACCTTTGAAATTAGAACGATTGATAGTAGTAATAATTCAAGTTCAGCATCTGTTCCATTTTCATTAACAAAGCCTGACACAACGGCACCAGTTATTAATAATACAAATACATCATATGACTCAAAAGCGAATAAGGTTTTTCTAAAGTATGAGACCAATGAAAAATCAAAGGTTACTGTTCAAGTAAAAGACGCAAAAGGTAAAATCCTAGCTACTCCGATCAATAATACAGAGAAAAATGCCGGTATCCAATGGACCTCGTGGAATGTATCGAAGGTTTTGAACGGTAAGTACTCATTTGAAATTGCAACGATCGATAGTAATCAAAATAAAAGCTCGGCAACGGTTACATTTACATTAACAAAACCCGATACAACTTCACCTTCCATTAAGTATATAAAAACTTCATATGATTCAAGAACGAATAAAGTTGATTTGAAGTATGAGATTAACGAAAAGGCGAAGGTAACTGTTCAAGTAAAAGATGCAAAAGGCAAAACCGTGGCGACACTGACCAATAATACTAATAAAAATGCCGGTGTCCAAAGTGCATCATGGGATGTATCAAAGGTTTTGAACGGAAAGTATACGTATATAACATTACAGCGATAGATCCAAGTAAGAACAAACCGTGCAACGACGACTTCCAACACATTAAACAAACCGGCAGCGAAGAATATGACTGGTAGGGTCAATGCTACAAAGTTAAATGTCCGTTCCAAACCCTCCATATCAGGGAAAGTTCTTGGCTCTTTGAAGAAAAGCCAAACTGTTACCGTCATTACTAATAGCAGTTCTTGGTACAAAATTAAGTACGGTAAGGAAACAGGTTATGTATATGGAAAATACTTAACGAACGTCCAATAGCGAAATCTATCCATGAAAAGCCCAAGTCAATATTGGGTGAGCACTGAAAAAGACCTTGATTATTTAAAAGCCTGAAGTAAACCAAAAAATTAAACCTTTATAGTTAATTTGGCAACTTGAGGGCAGGAACCGGTAATCTACTTGGTTCATGCTTTTTAAATTGAGCTAAATTCGTTGGTCTCTCGAACTCCATAAGTCAACCGATATTACTTATGAACAAGAAACGCTCAAAGAAGCTTTAGATACTAATATTTTGTTCAGCTAAACCAATCATTTAACTTCATCTGCAATGATTCCTGGTTAGTGAATCCATATCCAGCTTGTGAATTATAAGAGTAATCACCATTATTAATCGGCAAAAAAACTACTTATTGATAAGAATCGTGTTTCAGCGGTTTTTGCAACAGATGATTTAAAAGTAATAAGTTCAGAGCAAGCGTTTAGCATTACTCAAATAGCCAAAGCCGGATTCAGTGCTGAATCCGGCTTTGGCTGTTTCTACTATTTTTCGAAAATTGCATTTGATAGAAGACGGAACAAGTAATCCGGGTGGTCGCGGAAACCTGCTTCTAACCCAATAAGAGTTACATCTTTATTCTGTTCTTTTACGATTACAGCTTGGCCTTTGGCGGTTATGTTATTTTTCCAGTGACCAGCTACGAAGAAATTATCTGAATCTGCAAGGGTCGCGACGACTTCATCATTATCCGTACCAGTGAACCATGTTGGACGATAGACAAAGCCGATATCATCCTCTCCATATCCTGCTGTTAAACCATTTCCCTCATAATCGACTTTTACGATACCATTACTGTTGGAACCTCCTACATTAATGATGTCGTCTGTAAGACCGAGTGTTTTAGTTGCTCTAGATGCACCAGCACCTACAGCTATATATTTGCCTCCTTCATTTAAGAAGCTTGTCACATTGGCTTTAAACTCATTAAGTTGCCCGGCGTTTTGTAACCCAAATTCTTTATTAGCTTCAGATAGGTTGGTAGAAATGAGATTTTCCGTTCCACTATAGACAAAAATATCAAAACCGTTAAGGGTATTTTTAGCCACTTCGACTGGCGTAACTTCTGTCACATCAAAACCTAGTCTTTTCAAAGCTAGCTTTGTTCCTGCGTGTGATTTCTGTTTACCCATACCTCCATCCTTTAATATAGCCACTTTTAAAGACGTAATAGCCACTGCATTTGCTGGTACCTCAGCAGTTCCAACCTGTAACCCTGATTCTTTCACCGCTGCTGATACCTGATTAGCTACAGCTTTTGCAAAGAAGTTACCTTGTGCATCACGTACAATAGGTATTCCTTGCTTAAGCAATGCATTTACTAAATTTACTGATTGGACAGAACTATTCGGAATCAGAAACGGTCCTTTTCCTGAGACCGTTCCTTGACCTGTAATCTTGTTTACTTTCGTTGCATTGACTTTAATAGGATTTTGTGTGGCTACTGCCTCGAATCCCCAAAGCTCCGGTAAACTCCATGCGGAAATATCGTACATTGCTGGGGTATCGTTCGTGATGTCTTCCCCATCCCAGAGCATCGTGTTTGCTAATCCTGCCTTCGCCTGATCCATCTCAACGAGATACGTTCCTTTTGGATATGACACTCCATCCGCTTCAAATGCATTCACGGCTTGAACAACTTCAATATCATTATTGATCAAATGATTTACAGCCTTATTCGTAACAGTCGGATCCTTAGGGTCTAGTGGAAGTATGTAGGTTTTTGGAAATAACCCTTCCTGATGAAAAGGATGGTCAAAGTTAATTCCTCTTTTAAAAACTTCAATTTGGTCAGTAATCATGGATTGCTTGTTAGCTGTTGCAAATTTCAGTGCCCCCATAATCGAATTATACATCCATCGTACGCCATCCCAATCATTTGTTGGAGCTTCTAATGTATGACCGTAAGCACCATGATACATCGCATACATTGGTGTGAAAATTGGTGGGTAATCATCCCAGCCAGCGGAGTCATCGCGCAGCGGAATATATGTACCTTTCATGTTTTGATACAAGGATCCTGAATAGTTCTCATGATCCTTCATTATTTCCGCTTCCATCGCTTCTGCCTGTTTATAGGCCCATTTTCCGTATAGGTCCCTGTC
>NZ_JBHVQU010000083.1:0-17489 GCF_042886655.1 Peribacillus sp. NPDC058002
TTATCAATCAATACCATCCACTATATAGTGTAGGGGTGGGATGGGTGATTCCTGCCATCATCGGCGGTGTATTGGGCTATATGGTATACCTTATGAAAGGTGACCCTAAGGAAGCCTATTAAGGGATATCAGAATGAACTTCGAATAACGTTGCCTCCAGGCACTCGCTTTCCGCGGGCGGTCCGGGAGCCTCCTCGGCGCTCATTGCGCCTGTGGGATCTCCTTTGGACGCGCTTTTCTAAGCAGGAGTCTCGAACACCCGCTCCAATCAACTGGATTGTTTTTTTTATTATTTTATAACCCTTATTGGATTGTAGAAATTTGCGACACTCCTGCCGAATAACTGGCTAGCCGAGACCCCGCAGGCGCTTGCGGCGAGGAAGCTTGACGGAAAGGGAGCGGATTTATGAAATCAACTGGAACGTCTTTTAAATAAAGAACTGCAGGCAAACTAGCTTTTCCTCTAGTTTGCCTGCAGTCTGGGAGCTGTCTTGATGACAGCTCCTTTTCTTAGTGTTTGTTTTTAATGGGAAAGAGCCTTAAAATGTTCAGAAAGGGGTGTAGGAACACAATGATCAATCGATTACCAATAGAAATCGCAAATATATTACAAGTAAGCAAAAAAAATCCTGTTCAATTCGAGGAATTGATCAGGAGCGGCGGATATCTGCCTCCCGAGATGGAGTTGATGGTGGATGCCATCACGGCCTTAAGCATGGGGAAGAATATCCTTTTGAAGGGTCCGACAGGGGCTGGAAAGACAAAGTTTGCCGAGACATTATCGAATTTATTCAACCAGCCGATGTTCAGTGTCAACTGCTCAGTCGACTTGGATGCCGAAAGTTTATTGGGCTTTAAGACGTTGGCTTACAAAGAGGAAAAACAGGTGATAGAATTCGTTCCTGGACCTGTGACCAATTCAATGAATTACGGTCATTTCCTATATATAGATGAAATCAACATGGCAAAACCGGAAACACTGCCGCTTATCAATGGTGTGCTTGATTACAGAAGGACGATAACGAATCCGTTCACGAATGAAGTCATAACCGCAAAAGATGGCTTTAATGTAATTGCTGCAATCAACGAAGGGTATGTCGGTACAGTGCCGCTGAATGAAGCGCTAAAAAATAGATTTGTCGTAATTGAAGTTCCTTATATCGAAGGGGAGCAGTTAAAGCAATTGATAGAAACCAATACAAAGTTGAAGGACCCAAAAAGCATTGAACTGTTCGTTAAACTGTCGAGTGATTTGATAAATGCCGTGAATCAAGGGAAGGTGGCTGAAGATGCGGCGTCGATCAGGGCTTTGCTTGATGCTTGCGATCTGAGTGTGTTGATCCCGCCGAAACGGGCGATTCTTCGTTCCATAGTGGATAAGTTGGACGAGGAACGGGAGCGTGAGTTTGTGAAGAACTTGGCTGACACATTATTCTAACTAGGAGAATGCCACATGAAGTATATCCGTTTCAATGATTCAATAATAGATACGGCTCTTTTTTTACAGCTGCAGGATCTCTCGACTGTTTTATCCGGCATTCCTGAGCTGGAATTCGAATACAATTATGGCTCCTTCATTGATTTGATCGAGAATAAGGTAACAGCCAGCCATTTTTGGGAAAATGGCAATAAGGAAGTGAAAGAAGCGGGACTGAAAACGGACGTGCTCCTTAGGACGATAGGTACGCTGCATCATTCAACAATCCAGAGCATGAAGGAGTACCAGGATATCATCGGGGAAAGTTCGCTTCCGAAGTTTGCGGCCCAATTATTCGCTTTACTGGAAGACTTGCGATTGGAAGAATTGGTGAAGAAGGAAAGGCCAGGCACGAAAAAATGGTTTTCGGTAAGAGGGGCGTACCTTAAACAATATTTCGAAAGCCAATTGACGACGAATGTCACAAGAAGTTTTGCACTGGATGAATTATACTGCCTCATCTATTTACTGCTTCAATCTGACAGACCTGACCCGATTTTCCCAAGAGCCAATGTAAGGCAGCTGGAAGAATTGGAGAAACTCAAACCGTTCATCCATTCTGTCTTTGAGGCCACTAAAACGGGTGATATCACGAGGATTTGCGAGCAAATCGTTTTCCGTGTGAACGAGGAATACGAGGATACGATGAATGAATATTTCATCTTTCCCATTGCAAATGTGGAAAAGTATAAGGCAAATACCTTATTTGATGAACTGACTAGAAATGATGAACTGTTGAATGATGATACAGAAGATGCTGACGAAGAAAAAAGTGAGTTCATTGATGAAAAATTCTCGACATGGCACCGGGAGAATAAGAACGGCGAGAGTAATTCGACTTTTCTTCAATTTGAATTGGAGCAGGGAACGAAAACAAGTCTGATGGGCGGAGGGGCACGGGAAGCGGAAGATGCCGACCAAGCACTGGCTTCCATCCAGGGTTCATCAGGGGAAAGTAAACAAAAGGAATACAATCAGCAGGAAACGCTGGAGAAGAAACAAACGAATATGGGCAAAAGTGGTGAACATCCATTTGGTGAAGAAAACAAAGACGTCGTTCAGGTAATCAAGGAAGCCAAAATGCCAACACTTACGGAAGAGAAACGCTACCGTGAATTTGTTGCGGATATCGAACCGTTCAAGAGAAAACTCTCCAGTACAATTGAAAAGACACTGGAAAATAAAAAGAACGCACCAAGAAAAGATTTGGTTTTTGGCCGCTTATCGAAGAAATTACTGCCGCTTGTTTTTGAAGAAAATCCTCGGGTCTTTTATAAAAAGAACCAGGATTCAAATGAAATGGATGCCGTATTCACATTGCTGATCGATTGCTCCGCTTCCATGCATAACAAAATGGATGAAACGAAACGAGGGGTCGTCCTGTTTCATGAAGTACTGAAAAAATTAAAGATCCCCCACTCGATCGTTGGATTTTGGGAAGATGCAAATGAAGTGAGAGAAGGATATCAGCCGAACTACTTCCATGTGATCCAGTCCCATTCCGATTCTCTTTATCTAAACTCAGGAGCTAAAATTATGCAGCTTGAACCAGAGGAAGACAACAGGGACGGATACAGTATCAGGGTCGCTACAATGGAATTGGAAAAAAGGCGTGAAAAAAACCGGTTCTTGCTCGTGTTTTCCGATGGTGAGCCGGCAGCAAGCGATTATGATCAAAATGGCATTGTCGATACACATCTTGCTGTTTCGGAAGCCAGGAAAAAGGGCATAGAAGTCATTGGCCTGTTTTTAGCGGATGGAGGCATCGAGGAAAGTGAAGAATTGACGATGAAAAACATCTATGGCAAAGAGCGCCTAATGATTCCGAGTGTAGCTGAATTGCCAGAGCAATTTACACCGCTGTTAAAAAAACTGCTGCTGAAGACCATATGAGAAGCGAAGTTCCCCCGCTGGTCATTTAAAACGGGCCATGCATTTGATTAGAATATAAGTGAAAAACGCAGTAGGATTCAATGGATCTTACTGCGTTTTTTTATTATCAGTAAGCGGATAGATGGATGGAAACTCGAAAAGGACAACGAATGCGATTCTTTTGTCGGGATTGGGGTAAACCATAGATGAGGAAGTGATCATTTTGATGAATTTAATTTTTATGTTGCTTTATTTTATAATCATTGTTCTTGTTATTGAAATATCGGTTACCTTGATGAAATTGACTGGATTAAAAAGCACAGTGGCCAGATTTCAGGTTATCTCCATGCTGACAGGGACTGGTTTTACAACTGACGAGTCAAAATCCATCATTGATCATCCCATTCGAAGGAAAATAAGCATGTTCTTAATTTTATTTGGTGCTTTCTCACTTGCTGTCATCATTTCATCGATCAGTACATTGCTTACAGATGATCTGCGCTTGATGGAGTTAAGCATCATTATAGGGATACTGATGGTTCTGGCCGTATTAGTGAAAGCTCCATTCCTGAATCATAGATTATCGAATAAGATGGAAAGTGCAATGTACAATCATTATGAATTATGGGAACACCCGATAGAGGAGGTCCTATTTTTAGAGGATGAAGACGTGGTCATGGAGATCGATATTTATGAGGACTCCGAATTCATAGATGTCAAAGCGTTGGACGTCATATCACATGGAGCCGACATCAATATCTTATTTATTGAAAGCGGAGAAGTGAAAATCAGGAAAGAGTTATATGAGTATAAAATCAAATTAGGCGATAACCTCTTTTTATATGGAAATAAAAAAGAGATAGAAGACACATTCTCAAAAGAAATCGAAGAGATGAAGAAGAAGAAAAGTGCATCGGCGTGAAAAAGATCCCAGCCCTTATGTTAAGGCTGGGATCTTTTGAAGATGGGCATTAATGTTTTTTATTCGGTAATTTCTGAGCGGGATTCCCATTGCCTTGACGGCGGAAATTGCCTTCTTCCTTTTTCTGCTGCTCTTGAATGCTTTCAACGAATTCCTTTGAACTTTTCATGGAATGTACCTCCTCGATATTTTCTTCTTTACTATAACCAGAAGAGGTGAAATTCATGAGTCATGCATGGGATCTGACTACATTAACGGGGATAAAAGACTAAATGATGTATCCATTACACGACCACTAGCCTTGCACCACCCGAAACTCTTCGAAGTCCTTCATTATATCCTTCGAAAATTTCCGTTAAGTTTAACCCGGAAATTACAACAACGGATCCCTTTATAAAAAATATCCCTTTAAATATCACCTTTTAATGTTAGAATACATTACATTAGAATATTTGGAATATTGACAAAAATAAGGAGGGTATCTATAATTATCAATAATAATATCCATGAATAAACATTTATTGGGGTTTTGCCTATGGAACGGACAATGACTGTCCGAGAATTATGTGAGGTGCATACTCATTTACTGGACAAGGATATTCAGATTCTTGAAAACCTATCAACGAATTTATCGTTGATAGCCAATTTGAATAAAGCGAATGTGTTTATCGATTGTCCGGTGCTTGAAGGGAAGCATGCCATTGTCGTGGCAGAGGCATGCGGACATTCCGTGAAATCGGTTTATGATCATCCGGTTGTCGGGAAATTCGCCTATGAGGCTTTTGAACCGGCAGTATTTTATGTATTGCGCACCGGAAAGGACATGTTCGTGAATCGGGCATTGACTCAAGAGGGAGCGATGGTCCAGCAAAGTGTCGTTCCGATCAAGGGGGAATGCAATCGGGTCATCGCCGTTTTGATCATGGAAAAGGTGATTCATGAAGAACCTGAAACTTCAAAACAGTTTGATAGGCAAGATCAACAAAATTCCTTGGTTCCTGAATTTATCGAGGAGTCCATTTTCCTTATTAATAATCAAAACCGACTTGTCTATACGAATCCTGCTGCCATTAATCTAGTATCGGATATATGTATGACGGACTGTGCTTTAGGTGAATCCATTTTCGATTATTTTCCTGGTCTTGCCGATGTTCTTGCTTCAAAAGAGGACATTTTGATGAAGGAAATGAACATTGGTAGAAAGATTTTCCAAATAAAGAAATTCCATTTGGGCAACAAGAATTCCGATGAAACGTTCATCATCATCCGGGACCTGACAGAACTGCGGGATAAAGAGAGAGAGCTGATTAGCAAGTCAGTGGCCATTCGTGAAATTCATCATAGGGTGAAGAACAATTTGCAGACAGTCGCCAGTTTGCTTCGGCTGCAAATGAGGATGGGAGCCCCTGAAGAAAGCAAGCCACATTTATTGGTCAGTTTGAATCGGGTGTTAAGCATATCGTCTGTTTATGAAATCATTCTGGCAAGCAGTCAGGTCGATCATGTGGACCTGCTTGAGCTTATTAGGAAAATTGGCGATATGATCGTTCATGCGGAGGGTCATGCCCGTCAAAGCCTGAGCATTGAATATAGTGGTGGTGAGCTGCATTCCATTGATTCCGACATTGGCATTTCTGTCGCGCTGGTTGTGAATGAGCTCATTCATAATTGTGTAAAGCATGCTTTCAAGGAAGGGACGGAAGGGAAGATTACCGTATGCTTTCAAAAGGATGGTCCTGAATTGGAAATTCAAGTAAAAGATGATGGCATCGGATATTCACCGGCAGTGAAACCAACTTTAGGGCTGGATATCATCCGCATGACGGTGGAAAATGATTTGGATGGGGAGTTTTCGATTCATCGGATTAAAGAAGGTACCCTGGCTTCTGTAAGATTTCCATACAAGAGGTAGGTGGGAGATGTGGTCAAGAGGATTTTGGTCGTGGAGGATGAATCGATTGTTCTTCTTGATATAACGATCATGCTCAAGGATGCAGGCTTCGATGTGGTAGGACATGCCCGTGACGGCGAGAAGGCGATTGAATTGGCACATGCACTACAGCCGGATCTCGTTTTGATGGATATCAAAATGCCAAAAATGAATGGGCTTAAGGCTAGCGATGTGATATCCAATACCTTTCAGATTCCGGTCCTGCTTTTAACTGCATTCAGCCAGCGTGAATATATCGACGAGGCGAAGCGTGCGAATATCGTCGGATATCTTGTAAAGCCAATTACGGAGGCGAATCTGATTCCGGCAGTGGAGATAGCTTTGCAGCAAGCAGCCAATACGAAGAAGCATCAGGAACGAAACGCCCAATTGGATGAAACGCTCACAAATCGTAAAGTCATTGAAAAGGCAAAGGGAATTATCATGAAAAGGAAGAATGTAACGGAAGAACTCGCCTACAATAAGCTGAGAAGGCTAAGTATGGATAAGCAGCTTTCCATGGAGACGGTGGCACGTCGAATCATTGCAAATGATCAAAAACAAGTAAACAAGTAAATAGATGAAGCAATGGCGCTTTGATGGACCAAATTGGTTAGGCAGGCATTTCTGCCGAGAAACCTAGTTTGGGCTATAAGAGGCGTCTTTTTTATACCCTTTTTTTAAGACGATAGGCCAAATCAAATCGGAATTCAGGGGGAATATGTATGGAGATGGTTGGTAAATTCGTAATTTATATCATTATGGTGTGTGCCGTTGTCGGTGCCATTGCATCGATTAAAGACAGTGAGCAAGGCTTGGGCAAACAGTTCATGGAAGGGTTGCATACCGTTGGCCATATTTTTATCCCGGCAGCTGGGATCATGGCCTCGATCCCTTATTTATCATGGTTCATCGATACAGTTTGCGGTCCGATTTTCGCTGCGATCGGTGCAGATCCCGCCCTCGCCGCAACAACGATTTTGGCAACTGATATGGGGGGATACCAATTGGCGGCCGAGCTGCAGGAATCCTATGAAGGCTGGATCATGGCGATGATTGTCGGATTCATGTCTGGGGCAACGATTGTATTCTCGATTCCAATGGGGCTTGCGATGCTGGAGAAGCGCGATCATAAATATATGGCACTTGGTGTCATGTCAGGAATCCTGACGATTCCGATTGGCGCTTTTATCTCAAGCGTGCTGGTGGTGGCAACGAATTCGAAAGTCCGTGAAGTGATTTCCACGAATGCGGATTCTACATATGAATTCGCGTTGAGCTATTTGAAAATTGCCCTGAATCTTTCCCCTCTTCTTATTTTTGTGGTCTTGCTCGCGTTAGGTCTTTATTTCCTGCCGGATTTGATGATCAAAGGTTTCATGTGGTTTGGAAAAATATTGGATGCTGCGATCAAACTTGTACTCGTGTTTTCGATTGTGGAAATTTTCACCGGACTGTTTTCCAATGTACTTGGTGCTTGGGGGTTCCATCCGATCATGGCCGATAAGGCAGACCAGTTCCGTGCCCTGGAAACGGCGGGGTATATCGGGATAATGCTGGCAGGTGCTTTTCCAATGATTTACCTCATTCAAAAATACGCAGGCAAGCCGCTTGAAGCGATGGGCGGAAAAATCGGGCTGAGCAAAGCGGGGAGTGCAGGGATATTAGCCACGGTAGCCAATATATTGGCGATGTTCAAACTTGTTAAAGAAATGCCGCCAAAGGATAAGGTCATAAACATTTCCTTCGCTGTGTGTGCGGCCTTCCTATTAGGGGATCATTTATCCTTCACTGCAAACTTTCAGCCCTCCTTGATATTGCCGATCATTGTCGGCAAGCTATCTGCCGGAGCGATTGGAATCGGTCTTGCATACTGGCTGTCCGTTCCGAAAGCTTTGGAATTGGAAGAAAAGGATCGTGAAGCAGGAGTTATCGGCGTAAATGAATATAAAACGAAAAACGAGGAAGAAAACAGCAATGAAATCCAAGTGGTGTAAAACTGGGGTGTGATTTTAATGAATGAACAGGCGGAACGAATCATCAGTGCAGGAATTGATATTGGCACCAGTACGACGAAACTTGTCATCAGCGAGCTTTCGCTTAGGAATGTGGCGGGTGGCGGACAGGTGCCAAAAATCGAAATTACCGATAAGAAAATTCTGTATCGAAGTCCCATTTTCAGGACCCCGCTTTTATCCGATACGGTAATCGATATACCTGCTGTTCAAAGAATAGTGGAAAGTGAATACCATCAAGCCGGGATCACGATCGATAACATACAAACAGGGGCTGTCATCATTACAGGGGAAACGGCAACGAAACAAAATGCAGAAGAAATGGTTTACCGGTTATCTGAAGCGGCGGGGGAATTCCTTGTAGCGGCAGCCGGACCGGACTTGGAGGGAATCATTGCCGCCAAGGGATCGGGTGCTCATCAACATTCCATAAAGACAAGAAAGACTGTAGCGAACATAGACATTGGCGGGGGAACGGCGAATATTGCCGTATACCGTTCCGGGATGCTTTGCGGAACTTGCACACTGCATATAGGAGGGCGTTTGGTGGAGTGGGAGGGAGCGAAGGTGAAGGTTGCCCCTTCGATAGGGAAATGGCTGAAATCAAAGGGGCACTCTCCTATGAATGGTGATGGGACAATCATCACAAATGAAATGGCGAAGGTGCTTTCGAGGTTTTTGGCTGGTTCATTCACAAAAGAAGATGAACTTCTTTTAGTGGGGAAGGAGCCATCATGGACAGGACGAATTGATGTGTTGATGTTCTCGGGAGGTGTCAGTGATTGCATCTATCATCAAGAACGGGAGGACAAAAGCTTCCGGGATATCGGTATGATGCTTGCCGCCTCTATTAAGGAAAATGAAGAATTGGCTGCATGGGAATGGGAAAAGCCTATTGAAACGGTTCGGGCGACTGTTCTTGGAGCTGGCGCACATACGACTGAAATAAGCGGTGCGACCATCGAGGTGAATGATTCTCATCTGCCCGTTCGCAATATCCCGGTCTATCGGATCGATTTTCATGATGGGATTGATGATGTAACCGCGACAATGGCACAAGCTGTTCAGGATGCGCTCACGATATACGACGCTTTAAAGGAGGGCCTGAATTTTGCCTTTTATTTAACGAATTTACCCTATCAATCATTTCGGGACATTCACCAGCTCGCAGTCGCTTTTACCGAAGCTTTGATGCAAAAACCGAATCGGCAGCAGCCTCTGATCATTGTCATGGATAGTGATTATGGGAAGGCACTTGGTCAAACCATTCTAGCGAACCAACCGGATCTGCCGGTCATCTGCATTGATCAGACAGAAGTCGAACATGGTGATTATTTAGATATAGGAAGGCTGCTGCGGACAGGGGTCGTTCCGGTTGTAGTAAAAACGCTAACCTTTCACAGTTAGGAAAAGGAGGATTATACGATGAAATTATCCACTCAATACTTTGGGGAAATCCATCAATTCAAATCGTTGAAAGAAGTCATGGCCAAAGCGAATGAAGAGAAATCAGGAGATAGGCTTGCGGGAATTGCAGCGGATTCGGTCCAAGAACGGATTGCGGCGAAAGCGGTGCTTAGCGAATTGACTTTGGCGGACATCAGGAATCATCCCCTGCTCTCCCCGGAAGAGGATGAGGTGTCGCGGATCATAGATGGTCTCATCAATGGAACCATCTATCAAACCGTGAAGAATTGGAGCGTTGCCGAGCTGCGTGAATATATATTGAGTGACGAAACGACCGGCGAGGATTTAAAGCGACTAAGCAGGGGTCTGAATAGTGAAATGATTGCTGCGGCGGCCAAATTAATGTCGAACCTCGACCTTATCCATGCAGCCAATAAAATTGAAGTGCTCACCAAGAATAAGAGCACGATCGGATACAAAGGAACGCTTGCTTCGCGCCTTCAGCCTAACCACCCGACCGACAATGTCGATGGCATGCTGGCTTCTTTAAAAGAAGGTCTCTCCTATGGAGTCGGGGATGCACTCATTGGAATCAACCCTGTCGATGATTCGGTCGAAAGCGTAAAGCGGTTGCTTCATGCGACACAGGATGTCATCCAGAAGTGGAACATCCCGACCCAAAATTGTGTGCTTGCACATGTGACCACGCAAATCAAGGCAGTACAGCAGGGGGCGCCTGCCGATATGATTTTTCAAAGCATCGCCGGAACGGAAACGGCCAATCGCTCTTTTGGAATTAACGCACAAATGCTCGAAGAAGCTAATGAGGTCGCGAAGGCTTATGGGACGGGCACTGGCCCGCAGCATCTTTATTTTGAAACGGGGCAAGGCTCCGAGTTATCGGCTGAAGCGCATTTCGGAATCGATCAGGTGACGCTTGAAGCCAGGAACTATGGATTTGCCCGCTATTTTGATCCGTACATTGTCAATACGGTCGTCGGTTTCATCGGACCTGAATATCTATATAACAGTAAGCAGGTCATCCGCGCAGGATTAGAAGATCATTTCATGGGAAAAATGCATGGACTGCCGATGGGTGTGGATATTTGCTATACGAATCATATGAAGGCGGATCAAAATGATATCGAGGACTTGGGTGTACTTTTAACGGCGGCTGGCGTGAATTTCATCATCGCAACTCCGATGGGG
Source organism: Peribacillus sp. NPDC058002 (assembly GCF_042886655.1). Taxonomy (NCBI): domain Bacteria; kingdom Bacillati; phylum Bacillota; class Bacilli; order Caryophanales; family Bacillaceae; genus Peribacillus; species Peribacillus sp. NPDC058002. The sequence continues at coordinate 10,833 of NZ_JBHVQU010000083.1, forward strand.
GATGACTGCATGTTAAACTACCAGTCTTTGAGTTACCACGATATAGCGACTTTAAGGCAAACGATGGATAAGCGGCCTGCCCCACTATATGAAGCCTGGCTGGAGAAGATGGGAATTATGGAGAATGGAAAATTAACGAAGCGTGCCGGTGATCCAACTATATTTAACCATTAGGAGTGGATGATATGGGAATAAATAATAAGGAAGAATTGGATGCATTGATGGCGAAAACCCCTGCGCGGATAGGGATAGGCAGGTCAGGGACCCGGCCGAAAACGGATTCTTGGCTGAAATTCCGTTTTGACCATGCGGCGGCCGTCGATGCTGTATATGGTGAAGTCAGTGACATTCTTTTGAAACGCTTGGATTTATTCAAGGTGAAAACGAAGGCCGATGATAAGGAAGTCTATTTACGGCGTCCGGATTATGGAAGGAAGCTTTCGGATGAAGCAAAGCGGGTGATAGAAGCCAAATGTATAAAGGCCCCAACGGTTCAAATCATCATTTCCGATGGCTTAAGTGCCAAGGCGATCGAAGAAAATGTGGAGGATGTCTATTTATCTTTCAAACAATCTTTGGCAGTGGCAGGTCTGGATACTGGTACACCTTTTTATATTGAAAAGGGCCGGGTTGCAGTGATGGATGATATCGGTGAAATCCTTGGACCAGAGGTCATTGTCCTGTTGATCGGTGAACGGCCGGGTCTAGTGAGTGCGGAATCATTGAGCGCTTATATTTGCTATAAACCACGTTTGGGCACCATTGAAGCAGAGAGGATGGTCATTTCCAACATCCATAAAGGAGGGATTCCCCCGGTTGAAGCTGGCGCGCATCTTGGCACGGTCATTCAAAAGATCCTCAAATACCAAGCGAGCGGCATGTCCCTTGTGAAGAAGGAACATGAAGAAGAAAAGCGTGAAAAACTAGGTTGAAAAATAAAAATGGAGGAGCGAATTACTCCACACAGTTTTTCGGCAAAAAGGGGTTCGGGATGGTCTCATTCAAGCCGATGATTAAGATTAGGTCGTTGATTTCCTCTCCAGGCACTCGCTTTCCACGGACGGTCCGGAGGGTTTCATCTCGAACCATGATTTTAAAACATGACTAGACTATTATAAATGTTTTTCACTGGATCCCTTATTGGATGGAAGAAATATGCGACACTCCTGCCGAATAGCTGGCTAGCCGAGGAGGCTTGGCAGACAGTCGGCGGAAAGGGAGCGGGTTTCTGAAAACGACTGAAACGCTTTTAAATAAAAAAACTGCAGGCAAACTCGCTTTATGCAAATAATTTGCCTGCAGTCTGGGGGGAGAGAATCCCTCCTCTATTTACTTGTCCCTAAATTCCATAATCCAAACGGGTTGTAGAAGGGGTGGCCTTCTTCATATCTAAAGTCCTGAAGGCCTGTCAAAATAAAGTCGGGTGCATCTTGTTGAATGCTAAAGGTTTCGCCATTCTTAAAGATAGGCCGTTCACCTAAATGGTAATAATTAAATGTGTTTAGCAGGGCAGCCGCCTCTTTCGGACTCATTGTGTTAAGTGTCACGGCATCCGGAAGACCAAAAGCTTTCATTCCGAATGAACAATAATAATCTTCCTCTCCGATGATCGTGACAAAATGGGCATATACCGAGAGAACATCGGGGCTATGATGAAGATGCTGCCAATCTTCCTTTGAATGGGCAATTCCAGACGTTTCTATTTTCACTGCCATTCCGCCTGCCCTTAGGATCGCTGCCCCGGCATCGATCAAATTGATTACAGTTCCGGTATCGGATACATCGGCTATTATATAAACGGTAAAGGTATGGTCATTGATTTCCTCTAATGCATTCTCCGAAAAGGCATCTTTACTGGCGTAGGAAAAGCTCTCTTTCAAAGTGGGTTCATAATCATGGATTTCAGCCTGAAAAGTAATGTTTCTATCGCTGTTATGAAAAACATTCCCGGCTAACAGATACCCTTCGCTTTGGGAAGCGACCGTTTGAATCAATTCTGTCCGGTCCTTCCATTTACCGGGTATCCCGATGATGATTTGGTTGTCCTTCATGGATCATCTCTCCTTTCCGTTCACTTCATACTATACCACTGCTGATGTTTTCCAAAGTAATTCATATAAAATAGCGCAAGAAACCGATAAATGCCAGTGAGGGATGTGCAGGACTTTTTCAAAATTATACAATTGATGTATAATATAATCTAGTAAACGTATAGCCTATCTTCAAAGGAATTCCCCTGGTGGGTTTTCTCATAGGGCCATTTCTTAATAATCTATTCGTATATATCAATGATGAAAGAGAGTGGAATATAATGGGTCGTAAGTGGAATAACATTAAAGAAAAAAAAGCGTCAAAAGATGCTAATACTAGTCGGATTTATGCCAAGTTCGGACGGGAGATATATGTAGTGGCAAAACAAGGTGAACCAGATCCGGAGTCCAACCAGGCACTAAGGGTCGTGCTTGAGCGTGCGAAAACGTACAATGTTCCAAGAGCGATCATTGACCGTGCGATTGAAAAAGCCAAAGGCGGTTCGGAAGAAAACTATGACGAACTTCGTTATGAAGGATTCGGTCCGAATGGTTCAATGGTCATCGTGGATGCATTGACAAACAACGTGAACCGGACGGCATCTGATGTGCGTGCCGCATTTGGGAAAAATGGCGGGAATATGGGTGTCAGCGGATCTGTTGCTTATATGTTCGATGCAACGGCTGTCATCGGGATTGAAGGTAAAACGGCTGATGATGTTCTTGAACTGTTGATGGAAGCGGATGTTGATGTACGTGACATCATTGAAGAAGAAGAAAGTGTCATCGTTTATGCCGAACCTGAACAATTCCATGCTGTACAACAAGCATTCAAGGATGCAGGAATCAGCGATTTTACAGTGGCCGAGCTGACGATGCTTGCACAAAATGATCTAACCCTTCCAGAAGATGCACAAGCACAATTCGAAAAAATGATTGATGCATTGGAAGATTTGGAAGATGTTCAACAGGTTTATCATAATGTAGATCTTGGTGAATGATAAAATGAGCAGACCTTTGCTATATGATCAAAGGTCTGCTTATTTTATTTGAAAGGAAAGAGCCTGTTTGCGAATCACGAAACAGGCTCTTTCCTTTTGATTATTCATTTATGGTGATTCCGGAAAGTTCACGGTCTTTCTGTACCTTTTCCAATTCCGAAATTGTGACCAGTTGATAACCTTGGTCATGCAGTTGTTTGATGATTTTTCCTGCAGCCTGGGCGCTAGTTTGATAGATATCATGCATTAATATGATACTGCCATCTTTGGCTTTGCCCATCACTTTGTTTACGATTTTCTTTTCATTCCGTTCTTTCCAATCTTCGGGATCGACATCCCAAAGTGTGACTTTCATATCCTCCATGTATTCACGCACATTATTGTTAATCGCTCCATATGGGGGACGAACGAGATTTGGCTCAGCACCTGTAGCTTTTTCTACAGCGTCTTGGGTCATTTCGATTTGACTTTTGATTTTGTTCTTGCTTAAGCGCGTCAGCTGCGGATGATCCCATGAATGGTTGCCGATCTCATTTCCTTGCTGCAGCATTTTTTGCAGAACTTCCGGATAGTGCTGTACGCGGCTTCCAAGCACGAAAAACGTCGCGTGTCCATCATACTTGTTCAGGTCTTTAAGAATGGACATGGTATAACTCGGATGCGGCCCGTCATCGAACGTCAAGGCAATGACCTTTTTTGAAGGGTCGATCCATTCATTTTGCACGGGCAGTTTGGCGACGATATGTTTCGGCTGCCATTCTTTTACACGATCCGCATTCAAATCTTGACTTTGATATGAATCTAGCAAACTATCTTTAAAAAGTTCCTTCTTGATGGCTATCGTATGGGTCTTAGTTGAATCATCAGTCTTGACGTAGAATACAAGCGTATTTTTCAAGACTGAAAAAGAATTGAAGTTGGCTGCCTTCAGTTTGTTTTCCTTTTTAATGAGACTGTTTGAAATGCCTTCTTCTTCCTTCTCCGTTAACTCTTCAAAAACAATATCGGATAAAACGGATAAATAATCAGTATCCGTGGCAAAGATGTCTTCTATGGAGAGCTTTTGCTGAGATGGAATATCATAAGTGAAGATCTGGGATCCAGACTGCTTCTTTCCTTCCACTTGCTCATATTTATCGAAGGAAATCGTAATGGTCTGTTTACTGAAATGGAGGATCGTATAAGTGAGGTTTAGCTCGGAGGCTTTTCCGTCGGATGCTTTCCATTTCTTTTCATAATCCTTAATTTCTTTCTTTATGTAGGCTTCTAGCTGCTTGTCGATATTTTCTAAATGCAGAACAGGCCTGCTGGCTGAATACCCGCCTTTCGTATTATCTTTCACATACGTTTGAATATCGGCTTCTGGGTAATTTTTATCAGTTGTATAGGCTGAAACGGTTCTTTTCTTATCAAAAGCAAGGCTTTTGATGGCTAACCCCAACGTTCCCACAGTAGCTGTTAGACAAAATAGAAAAATAAAGACTTTTTTATAATTTAATTTACTCATGATGTACTCCACCTCGATAATCATTCTACTATATAGACGCGCCAAAAGCCTTAAAAGTTTGTAAAAAATTTCATTTTTTTATTTTTATATATTTCCATGTTCATTTCCAAACTTTTAGGGCTGCACGAACGTCTATCTTTTGTACCCAGGATACGTAATTTAAATGTAAGGAGCTCTTTCATGCAATGAAAAATCTAGATATGAATCAATTAATCGCGGCCCGGATAACCGAACGGCAAGAAAATTTGTACAGACTTGCTTTTTATTATGTTAAAAACCAAGAGGATGCGCTTGATATCGTGCAGGAATCAATCAGGAAAGCGCTGGCGTCAAGCAGCAAAATCAAAGACGCTGCTTCTATAGATAGCTGGTTATATAAGATCATCGTCCGAACGGCACTGGATGTTTTGCGGAAGAAAAAGAAACTGACCGTCGCCGATGACGAAACAATAGAATACTTACGCGCAGGTGAGGAAGATCACTATCCTGACCTGGATTTGCAAAAGGCCCTTGAAGGACTTTCGGTCAAGTACAAAACGGTAGTCGTTCTCCGTTTCTTCGAGGACCTGAAGCTGGATGAGATAGCGGAAGTGCTGGAAGAGAACGTAAGCACAATTAAAACGAGATTATATAAAGCGCTGCAATTATTGCGGATCAACATGACTGAACGGGAGGAAACGAAAAGATGGAAAAAAAACTAAAAGATCTGCGGGAAGAATATCTTAAAACACCGATACCAAAGGAATTGAATGATGTCGTTCAAGCGGCCTTGAATGAAAAGCCCAGAAAGAAGCCAAGGGTTGGCAGGAATATCCTCATGTCAGCGGCTGCAGCGCTTCTGATTGTGACAGCTTCCGTAAACATCAGTCCGGCAGCGGCAAAAGCCATGAGTGAAATCCCGATAGTCGATAAGGTCATCAAAGTGATTACCTTCGTCGAATGGAAAGAAGAAGCGAATAATTCCTCGGCAGTAATCAAGACGCCTGCCATATCCGGTCTGGAGAATAAACAGCTCGAAGATAGCTTGAATGAGAAATATTTATCGGAAAGCAAGCAGCTTTATAAGGAATTCACGGACTCCATGTCAAAACTGAAGGAAGGGGAAAAGGGCAATATGTCGGTGGAAAGCGGATATGTGATATTGACGGATAATGAAACGATCTTATCCGTACAGCGTTATACGGATAAGATTGCTGCTTCCAGTTCTACAGAAAGTCAATTTGATACAGTCGACAAGAAAAACGAAGTGCTATTAACGTTAAATAGCTTATTTAAAGATGATCGTTATCTTCAGGTGATTAGTGAGAACATCAAGGAACAGATGAAGCGCCAGATGGCTGAAGATCCGGAAAAGATATATTGGGTCGAAGATGATGATCTTACTGCATTTAAAGGCATTGATGAAAACCAAAACTTTTATATAAATGAAGATGGCAAGCTAGTCATCGCCTTTAACAGCTATGAAGCTGCGCCGGGATATATGGGGGCCGTCGAGTTCGTCATCCCGACAAAGGTGCTGACAGACCTCCTTGTGGGCGATCAATATATCCATTAAAACGGCCTTACTTGTAATTCTTATGATGGGCGGGAGGTTTTTAAAACGGCAAAATACCCATTAAAAAAGACGAACCAACGTTACTTGTTTACAGTAACCTTGGCTCGTCTCTTTTTTGTTCGAATTTCATCTGGTCCAGCTCCAGCCTCATTTTTTCCGTCTCCATAAGAAAGTTTTCATGCTTCAGTTTTTCAAGTTCCAATTCAACTTGCAGCATTTTGTGTTTCGTCTTTGACTGTTTTTCGAAATGGCTTGTCAGTATGGCGATTATAGGGATGGAAAAAATCAGCACAACGGTTATGATCCCGAGCATTATGTGCCTCCTCATTTTTGGTTATATCTATTATACGGTGTATTTAACAGATGAAGTGGTTTTTTTAAAATGTTTCTGTCTATTTTTCCGATTCTCATTGCATGTTCTTGGCAACCAAAGTGATCTGAAACGTAATACCATTGGTGAAGTTAGGGTAATATATCTTTGATGGCAGCTCCCTATTAGACTATAAGGTGTTTCTTCCTGCGAAATGCAGGCTTTGGTATATAGGGAGGCAACCTCTTCTATAG
>NZ_JBHVQU010000084.1:0-16532 GCF_042886655.1 Peribacillus sp. NPDC058002
TGCCCTCAAGGCTGCCTAAGTAAATAAAGTGTCTAACTTTTTGGGTTCACTTCAATAATCGAGCGGGCCTTTTTTTGTAATTATCATTGAGTGCTTTCTAATGCTTTATCTGCATCAGATTCACCTTTTGCTCTTTTTTCCTTCAATTTAAAGTAGGCGTCCATTACGTCCCGCCCGATCCGTTTGTTAATATCATCAGAGGGCTTGCCTTGATACACCCATGGCACGACGACGGAGAATGCCACTTCCGGATTATTGTGAGGTGCATAACCTACAAGTGTCAGATTGATAGTCGGGACTGGCTCGCTATATTGATTCCTCCGCGGTCCGTCGTAAAAGGCCTCGGCAGTCCCCGTTTTTGCTGCCGCATGGTAGGGTTTCCCGCCAAAATATTTATATGCCGTCCCGCCTGGCTCCTGGGCGACCTGCCTGAATCCTTCCTGGACACGCTGCATCCAAACGTCTTTCCCGCCCAAATCGTTTAACACTTTGGGACTCATTGTTTTAAAGACGCTGCCCAATTCATTGTGTTCGTTGGATGGATTCCTGATTTCCTTGACCATATGTGGCTCAAGCCTTTTTCCGCCATTTGCTATCGTCGAAACATACTGTGCCAATTGCATTGGTGTATATGTATCATACTGCCCAATCGATAAATCCAGCAGCAATCCATCTGTAGACATGTCGACGCCTTTAAATCCGACTGATTCATTAGGCAAGTCGATGCCGGTACGGACACCCAAGCCGAATTGGGCATAATGATTCCGCATGATTGAATAAGCTTCCCGGTTTATTCCTAACGGCCGGTTAGGGATATAATGACCGCCGGCAATTTTGATTGCCGTCATGAACATAAAGACATTCGACGATTTCTTTAACGCGGTGACATCCGTTACATACCCTAAAGGGCTATAAGATTTTTTTGGCTTGGCACCAGCTAATAAAAGTGGATGGTCATAAAAAGCCGACCCCGGTGAGATGGCTCCTGTCTGAAAGCCGGTATAGACCGTAGCTCCTTTTACAGATGACCCCATCGTATAGGAGGTCGTAATGTTTCCAAGGGCGAAATCGTTCATTTCGGTCAATCCGGTTTTACTGTTGCGGCCGTATTGCCTGCCGGCCATCGTAAGCACCTCGCCTGTATTCGGGTCCATTAAAACGACGAAGGCCCGATCCAATAAGTAGGTATTTCCCCTAGCCTTGGTTTTGCGCAATTCGCTCTCGATGATCTTTTCAACCTGTTGCTGCAGCTCCATATCAATTGTCAGGACCAAGTCTTTTCCGCTTTGCCCTTCAGTCAGGGTATTCGTATTGATGACTTCCCCTTTGCTCAGCACATTTTCAATCCGCGTCTTTTGACCGCGCAGGACATCTTCATATTGTTTTTCGATATAACTTTTTCCGACCCGGTCATTCCTGGTATAGTCTCGTGCAAGATAATAGTCGATATTTTCACTGGGAATGCCTTCTTCGGAAGAAGAGACCTTGCCAAGAACCGAGCGGAGGGTCTCGTCATACTTATAGGTCCTTTCCCAATCCGTCGTTACATCCACGCCTGGCATTTCATCCAAATGTTCGCTGACCCTGGCGAATTCCTTAGTGGTGACATCTTTATTCTTCACGATTGACGGTGCGAGGGCATAGCCGCTATTGAATTCCCGGAAGATGGCGATCACTTCCAATTCATCCTTGGTGAATTCCTTGATATCCTCTTCGGTCACCCGTTCCATTTGAAGTTTGTATAAATCTTTTTGCTCCAATTTCTTTTCGATTACTTTCTTCTTCTCGGCCTTGGTGATCAAGGCATCTGCTTCTTTCGGATGTTTTAAAATCCAAAAATCCTTTTTATCCGGCAGGGTCACCTTTTTGGTATCTTTTTCTATCAAGGTAGCAAGAACCTCTGCAGTCTTCACCATATCGGCCGTTTTCGTATTCGGGTATTTCGTATAGGTGATGGCATTGCGCGGCTCATTATCAACGACCGGATTCAAGTTTCGGTCATACATCTTGCCACGGGGAACGGGGGTATTGGCCACATCGTTTTCCGTTCGGTCCACTTCCCGGAGGTAATCATCCCCATACACGATTTGGACGATGCCAAGCCGGATTATTAAGCTTGAAAATAAAATGAATATTAAAAAAAACATGAAGTTCAGCCGGAAAGGAATTGGGGTTTTATTCTTTTTTTCTTTGGCCATCAGTAACATTCCTTTCTAGTAAAAGTAAAAAATAAGAAAATTCCTATCTCCAATGATATATAAAATTAACTTATTTTTCTATGCTTTATCCGTAAATTTATCTATATTTCCAAAAGAATGTTTTGAAGTTATATAATTCCTAGTAATCTTATAATTAGGAAAATTGCTATAAAGGCCAATGAGTCCGAAGTTGTTTTAATAGATAAAGAGAGGGAGAAGCGGCAAAGCGACCATCATGGAGGAAAGATGTACATATGAGGCGCTTCTGTGAAAAAGAGGAGCTCACAAAGTGAATGAACAATGAATGACTTTAATCTTTGGAATCCATTCACTATGACTTAAGTACCATGAGTAAGCATTAATTTGCTTCATATTTCCTAACGGGAGCTTGAGTCGTGACGCTGATAATCTCTTTGAAATATCCGCATAGCTCAAGCCATTTTTCAGGGTAAATATAGTTGAATCGTTCGATCGTTTCTAGGGAGTGAAGGACCAGGCAATCGATTTGACCCGTTTTTTTACTTTGTAAATTGAATAGAAGCTCATGCGGGATTGTGTAATAAGGGTGAATTTGATACGGATTGAGTATGACCGGGGAAATATTCTTCCCTTCCATATACTTGTCCGTCACGATCTTTTGGATTGCAAAGCTTTCATTCGCATGTAAATCCCTAATTTTGTAATGTGGATTCAATAGTACAATGCCTCTCATTTGCTTCACCCATTCTTTTTGCTAACCATTCTTGCCAAATGGGGGACGGGATATTCAAAGTAAGAGGCTTAATGCTACAAAATGGCTTTCATTCCGTTAAGTGTTTTGAGATGATTGACATTTTCGCTTTTGACTCATCAAAAGGCTGGTAGAGCTCTTTGTGTAAAAGGGATTTTAGCGTGTCATATCTTTTGGCATCGATGATGGGGTTTGTTTTGGCAGGGTGTTTACCCAACAGCTTCTGCAAATATTGGGAGAGCATACAATCACCACGAATGTTTTTCGACCATTATATGCAGAGCCGTCAAGAAAGGGGCGTTGCATTTGCAACGCCCCCAAGGTGATGTCATCTTTTCTTCTTCTTTTCCAGGTACAATAAAATATAATAGACTATCCAGAAAAGAAACACAGGAATGAAGGATAAAAATCTATATTGGACCGGTACGGCAAATAAGATGAAAATGGCTGATAATAAAAAGGGAACCGCCAGGAGTATATATTTTCTCCATTGCATATGCTGAACCTCCTTAGGTTACGACATTCTTATAAGAATAAAGGATTATCCAGCAATAATCTAGAAAAGTCGCAATTGACAAAAATATGCAAACGTAGTAATCTTTAAACACAAGTTAAAAATTTCCATTAATTAATGAAAAAGGAGGCGAACGTCATGACTAAATCAGTTAAGCACAATGATGTCATAATCGAATATCATACGTCCGCCTGCCCTGGGACCTTGTCTTTCTAGACAAGGGATCCGACGTGTTCATTGATCATTTTAAAGCGCAGGTTGTGGAATTTTCGCGGCCTGCGCTTTTATATGTGTTATAACGCATCTAAATAAGCTTCCGCTAATTGGCGGGGGCTTTTTGACATTTGGAATACAGGTGCATTAGCATCCTTTCCATATAAAAGATAGGAGGAATTTTAAAATGAGACGAAAGACATTGGAAGTTTTATTGCAGCCGGGAGATCCAGAAAGCGGTTAGCGAGTGAAAGGTTTGACCAAAAGGGAGGGGAATTCATGTTTGCGATTTTTAAAAAGCTGTCCTGGTTCTTTAAAGAACAGTGGCAGCGTTACACCTTGGCGATTTTATTTCTATGTATAGTGAATATCTTGGAGGTTATCCCGCCAAAACTTGTCGGGAATGCCATCGATGATATGAACAATGGCAGCATGACACAGGAAGGGGTCATGAAATACGTTATTTATTTGCTCATGGTACTGATCGGCAGTTACCTATTTGGTTACTTATGGAGTTTTCTGTTATTCGGCGGCGGAAACTTGGTCGAACGAAAGCTAAGGTCCGGATTTATGGGCCATTTGCTGAAAATGACGCCGAGTTTTTATGAAAAAAACCGTACAGGGGATTTAATGGCAAGGGCAACCAATGATTTAAAGGCAATATCCCTCACAGCTGGTTTCGGGATATTGACGCTCGTTGACGCGGTGCTGTTCACCATTACAGTAGTGGTCATGATGGGAGCCACGATCAGCTGGCAGTTGACGATTGCGGCGGTGCTGCCGCTTCCGATCATGGCAGTGATGATGCAAATTTACGTGAAGAAAATTTACAAACGATTTACGGATGCACAAGCAGCCTTTGGTACTTTAAATGACAAGGTCCTGGAATCCATTTCAGGTGTCCGTGTTATCCGGGCCTATGTCCAGGAACGGGAAGATGAAAAGCGATTTGATGAAATGACAGAGGATGTATATCGAAAAAATCTAGCCGTGGCAAGAATCGACGCCCTCTTTGATCCGACAATCAGCATTATCATCGGCATCAGTTATTTAATCGGGTTGGGCTACGGGGCTTATCTTGTGTTTCAGCAGGCCATAACACTTGGCGGACTTGTTTCGTTCAATGTGTATCTAGGCATGTTAATCTGGCCGATGATAGCGGTGGGTGAACTGATCAATGTCATGCAAAGGGGAAATGCTTCGCTAGATCGTGTTCAGGATACCCTTTCATATGAAGCGGATGTGAAAAATTCATTGGGTCTGAAGAGTATTCAAAAACCTGGAAATATCCAATTCAATTCAGTGCATTTTACATACCCTTCCTCAACGGTTGTGAATCTATCCAATATTTCCGTTCAGCTTGAGCGTGGTCAAACATTGGGGATAGTGGGGAAAACGGGAAGTGGAAAAACGACATTCGTGAAGCAATTGCTGCGGGAATATCCATTAGGAACAGGTGAAATCGCTTTTGCAGGCATGCCGTTGGAGCAACTGAACCTTGAAGATATTCGTAAGTGGATCGGGTACGTTCCACAGGACCATTTTTTATTCTCGAAATCTGTTAGGGAAAACATCTTGTTCGGTAAAATGGATGCAACGGAAGAGGAACTGGATAATGCTATCCGGCTTGCGGATTTTGAGAAGGACTTAATGATGCTGCCCAACCGTCTTGAGACACTCGTCGGTGAGAAGGGTGTCGCCCTATCTGGAGGGCAAAAGCAGAGGATCTCGATTGCCAGGGCACTGATCAAAAATCCGGAAATCCTTATATTGGATGATTCCTTATCCGCTGTAGATGCAAAAACGGAAACGACAATCATCGAAAATATCCAAAATGAACGTGCAGGGAAAACGACGATCATCACAACTCATCGCTTATCAGCCGTTCAGCATGCGGACAGAATTATCGTGTTGGACAGCGGAGAGATCATCGAAGAGGGGACTCATGCGGATTTACTGCAGAAGGATGGCTGGTATAGAGAACAATATGAACGACAGCAGGTTGACGAAGGAACGGAGGTGAAGTCATGAAGGTCGTAAAGAGACTTTTTAATTATGCTGCCCTTTATAAAAAATTGATCATTGGCGCCCTGATCATGCTGGCACTTTCGGTAGCCGCAGATTTAACGGGTCCTTTCGTTGCCAAGAGAATCATCGATTCACATATACTTGGCATTGAATCTACATGGTATGAAGCGGGTAAAGGAAAAGACGCTGTCAAGTATGATGGAAATTGGTATAAACGGGCCGATTACTTTGCAAAAGGTGAGAAGAAAGGCAGGGAAGTCCATATTCTGCAGGTGGGCAATCAATTTGTCTTCGTAAATGAAGCTGTCCCTACCGAGGGGCGCAGAACCTTGGAGAACCAATCGTTGACCATCAAGAAAGATGGGAAAGTGCAACATGCGCAAGCTGTGAAATTGACTAGTCAGGAAATGCTGCGGTTTTACCAACCGGAAATCCCGCGGATCATTAAGCTTGTGGCTTTTTATTTTAGTCTTGTCATCCTTTCCTCCATTTTTCAATATGGGCAGAGTTTTTATTTACAGAAAGCGGCGAACCGAATCATACAGAAGATGCGAAATGATATTTTCACTCATATTTCCCGTCTGCCGATACGTTATTTCGATAATATGCCAGCGGGTAAAGTTGTAGCCAGGGTCACAAATGATACGGAAGCGATTCGGGAATTATATGTAACCGTGCTCGCCAACTTCTTCTCGAGTACGATTAATATCTTCGGGGTACTGATTGCTTTGTATATTCTGGATCCACGAGTCGGTACCATTGGACTTTTACTTATTCCGATCATCGTTATCTGGACGATGGTATACCGCAAATTCGCCTCGAAATATAATCACATCATTCGGGAACGGGTCAGCGATATTAATGGGATGATCAATGAATCCATTTCTGGAATGAGCATCATCCAGGCATTTGGACGTGAAAAGGAGACAAAGCAATCTTTTGAAAATCTGAACCGGGAGCATTATTCCTATCAAAATAAAATGCTCCATTTGAATTCGTTGACGGGTGGAAACTTGATCGGGGTCATTAAGGTTTTGGCGCTAATGGCATTTGTCTGGTATTTCGGCGGGATTTCCCTTACAGCGAGTTCAGCCATTTCTTTAGGGATGATGTATGCAATTGTTGATTTGATCAGCCGCCTGCTTCATCCGCTTCACGGAATCGTCAATCAGTTCGCTAACCTTGAACAGGCACTTGTTGCAGGGGAGCGGGCATTCATTTTATTGGATGAGCAGGGATTGGCAGTCAGTGATGAAAACATGTCCAGATACAAAGGAAATGTGCAATTCGAAAATGTTTCTTTTGGTTATAAAGATAATGAATATGTGTTATGGGACATTTCCTTCTCCGCTAAACAAGGGGAAACGGTCGCTTTAGTTGGCCATACTGGGTCAGGAAAAAGTTCCATAATGAATTTATTGTTCCGTTTTTATGACAGTAGTGAAGGTCAAATCAAAATCGATGGCACGAATATATTGGATATCCCCCATCAGACACTTAGGGAGCATATGGGAATCGTCCTTCAGGATCCCTATTTATTTACTGGCACCATCGCTTCCAATATCAGTCTGAATCATAAAGGCATCACAAGGGAAATGGTTGAAAAATCATTAAGAGATGTAGGGGGGGACAAAGTGCTGAAGCATCTTCCTTTAGGGTTGGATGAACCTGTGATCGAAAAAGGGGGAACATTGTCTTCCGGACAGCGGCAGCTAATCTCTTTTGCACGTGCTCTTGCATTCAATCCGGCGATATTGATTTTGGATGAAGCGACAGCAAGCATCGATACTGAAACAGAGGCAATTATCCAGGAGGGAATGGAAGTGCTGAAAAAAGGGAGAACGACCTTCATCATTGCCCATAGACTTTCCACGATAAAAAATGCCGACCAAATTCTTGTACTGGATAAAGGGCGGATTGCTGAGCAAGGTACACATGAAGAATTAATGGAGTTAAAAGGGAAGTATTATAATATGTATGAACTGCAGGCTGGTCCGCATAAAGGCATGGCTGGCTGAACCAGAATAAGGATGGATAATCAAGACCAAACTATAATGAGGGTGTCGTAATCGGCACCCTCAAGCAAAAATGTTGATAATAGTAATCATTACGTTTAAGATATACCTATACAGACGATGAGGTGATTATAGTGAAACAAGAAATTCATCCAGATTATCGACAAGTGGTATTCATGGATACCAACAGTGGGTATAAATTTTTGACGGGCTCCACGAAAACGTCAAATGAAACGATCGAGTGGGAAGACGGCCAAACGTATCCATTATTAAAAGTGGAAATCAGTTCAGATACGCACCCTTTTTATACCGGAAAGCAGAAGTTTGCTGAAAAAGGCGGACGGGTGGATCGCTTCCTGGATAAATATAATATGAAGAAATGAGAGTCAGGCCATCGGGAAATCGATGGTCTTTTTTTATTACTGGGTTTGAAAAAGAGTTAATAATGATGCTAAGGAAAAGGGTGCCCATAATCATGAGGCACCCATCCTGAAATCATTTTGCAGCAACTGCTTCCCCTTTGGCAATATTAAAGAGGGCTGCATCGAAGTCCTTTATTAAATCGTCCGGATTTTCAAGTCCGACAGAGAGGCGGAGCAAGCTGTTCGTGATGCCTCGCTTTTCCCTTTCATCATCAGGCATGGCTGCATGGGACATTTTGGCTGGGTAAGATAAAATAGATTCGACCGCTCCAAGGCTTACGGCAAAAACAGGGAGCTCGACAGTGTTTACGAAAGAACGGAAGGCTTCCTCACTTTCCAATTCAAATGATAGGACCGCCCCCGCTCCAAGTGACTGGCCTTTCTGGATGGCGTGCTGTGGATGATCGGAAAGGCCGGGATAATACACTTTTTTCACCAATGGCTGTTCCTTTAAGTAGGCTGCAATCTTTTCTGCCCCTTTTTGTGAATGTTCCATTCTAACTGATAAGGTTTTCAAACCTCTCATTACAAGCCAGGCATCCTGGACACCAAGGACCGCTCCAAAGGAGTTTTGGAGCGAACCGAGTCTTGCGGCCAATTCCGGATCTTTCACTACCGCAAGCCCAGCTACCACATCACTATGTCCGGATAAAAACTTCGTCGCGCTATGAAGGACAACATCAGCACCCAGATTCAACGGTTTTTGCAATGCCGGGGTCAAGAATGTGTTATCAACAAAACTTAAGGCACCAGCTTTTTTGGCGATATCACATACGGCTTGAATATCGGTCACTTTAAGTAACGGATTTGAAGGCGTTTCGATATAGATGGCCCTGGTATTTGGCTGAACGGCAGCTTTGACGCTTTCAAGGTCCGTCATGTCCACGAAGGTATGCTCAATATTGAAACGAGTCAATACGCTTGTGACCATCCTGAATGTTCCGCCGTACACATCTTCGGAAATGACGATATGATCCCCGGCAGACAATAGCAGGAAGGCTGTTGAAATGGCAGCCATACC
This sequence comes from Peribacillus sp. NPDC058002, assembly GCF_042886655.1. Lineage (NCBI taxonomy): Bacteria > Bacillati > Bacillota > Bacilli > Caryophanales > Bacillaceae > Peribacillus > Peribacillus sp. NPDC058002. The sequence goes on from NZ_JBHVQU010000084.1 coordinate 9,142, forward strand.
TGAAGAAAAAGCAAAGCCGTGAGTGCCTTCCTCAAGTTCGGCAATGATGTCTTCAAGTGCTTCGCGAGTCGGGTTCCCGCTTCTGCTGTAATCATATTTGCCAAATTGATCGATATCGGATTGATGGAAAGTCGATGCATGCTGAATGGGGACGCTCACACCGCCCGTTGCCGGATCGAATTTATGCTGATTATGAAGTAATTTCGTTTCAAAGCTAAAATCATGACCTGTCATCGTAGCGCCTCCCTTTTTACATGTGCGAATGCTTGCTGCAAGTCCTGAATCAAATCATCGCTATCCTCGATGCCAACGGAGAAGCGGAGCAGACGATTACAAACTCCATTTGCCGTTCTGACTTCAAGCGGTATATCGGCATGCGTTTGTGTGGCAGGATAGGTGATAAAGCTTTCAACCCCTCCAAGGCTTTCTGCAAAGGAAATTAATGAGAGCGATTGTAAAAAGGGGTTGACCGCCGATTCATCAATGATACGGAATGAAATCATGCCGCCTTTGCCGGGATACAATACGTCCGTGACACAATCATGTTCCGACAAGTAATCTACAAGTATTTTGGCATTCTTTTCATGACGCTCCATCCGCAATGCCAAGGTTTTCATTCCACGCATCAATAGCCAAGAATCAAAGGGGCTCAAGACAGCTCCGGTACCATTATGATGGAAGGCTAGTGCATCACATAATTCAGCGCCGCTAGCAACGATCAGTCCGGCGAGCACATCATTATGACCACCGAGATACTTGGTTGCACTGTGAATCACGATATCCGCTCCAAGCAGGATGGGTTGTTGAATAAGAGGCGTGTAAAAAGTATTATCAACGATCAATAGTAAATTATTTTGTTTGGCCAATGCGGCAACAGCGCTAATGTCCGTTTGCTGCATAAGAGGGTTAGTGGGAGTTTCGATGAAGATGGCTTTCGTGTGAGGAGTGATGGCTTTTTCTATATCCTCCAAACAACAAGTGTTTACATAGTCACACTGCAATCCCCATTTTTTAAAACCTTGTTCTAACAGACGATATGTACCACCATAAAGATCTTCGCTGACAATCCAGGCATCACCTGATTTAAAAAGGGCAAGGATAGTGGAAATGGCGGCCATTCCTGAACTGCAGGCATAACCTTGGTCGCCTTTTTCCAGATCGGCGATGGAACGCTCCAATAATTGGCGTGTAGGATTACCTGTCCTTGTGTAGTCGAATCCCGTCGATTGGCCAATTCCTTCATGGCGAAAAGCTGTTGAAAAGTATACTGGCGGATTGACTGTTCCTGTCGCCGTTTCGCTGCGGTTTCCTAATTGAGCAAGATATGTTTCAGTTTTGTACATGGTTTTCACTGCTCCTTTGAGTTATATAAAATAAAAAAAAGTCTTCTTTAAGAAGAAGACTTTGATTAAGTAAGGACGAGTCATTCTTCTTATCTTCCAAGTTCACAAACTTGTGGAATTAGCACCTTTTCATTGGTTTGAAACAAATGAAGGTTGCTGAGGTGTCATCGGGCCATTCCCTCTACCTCTCTCGATAAGAGTTTAGATTATTCAATTTCTTTTGAATTTACTATATATACAAAATACTGTCAAGGACATTTTGGGATGGATAATGCTTGGATGTTCATGTCCAGGTTAATTGGTGCCTAGTGCGACAACACTTTATGTATCTAAAAAAAAGAATATCCGAATCTTCATATAAACACGAAGGGTCATGCAATTTTCGGAAAAAGTGAAAGGTCAGCGGATATTTTTGCTTTAAAATAATAAAGTTTGTACAATGTATGGAGAGAAAGAATAATACGACATTATTCATTTCATATGCAAATTGGTCTCAATGAATAGTGCAAACATAGGAGGAGAACACATGGAATACAGAATCGAACGAGATACGATGGGTGAAGTGAAAGTTCCTGCTGATAAATATTGGGGAGCACAAACCGAGAGAAGCCGTAACAATTTCAAAATCGGTAACGAAAAAATGCCGATTGAATTAGTTCGTGCATTTGCATACGTTAAACAAGCTGCGGCAAAGGTGAACTATGATCTTGGTGATCTTTCGGAAGTTAAAAAGAATGCCATCGTCAAGATTTGCGGCGAAATCCTCGAAGGAACGCTAGATGAGCATTTCCCGCTTGTAGTTTGGCAAACGGGAAGCGGTACGCAAAGTAATATGAACGTGAATGAAGTGGTCGCTAACAAAGGAAATGAATGGTTAAAAGAAAACGGTGAATCGGAAACCCTTCATCCGAATGATGATGTTAACAAGGCACAGAGCTCCAATGATACTTTCCCGACAGCCATGCATATTGCTGCCTTTATGGAAGTCGCTGAAAAATTGGTTCCTGCCATTAAAGCTCTTCGTGATACATTCGATACAAAAGAAAAAGAATTTTGGGATGTCGTGAAAATTGGCCGGACACATCTTCAAGATGCTACACCATTAACATTGGGACAAGAGATTTCCGGCTGGAAAGCGATGCTCGACAAAAATCTAGCGATGATTGAGGAAAGCAGCCAAAAATTATTGAACCTTGCACTAGGAGGAACGGCTGTAGGAACCGGAATCAATACAAAAAAAGAATTCCCGGGACTTTCCGCCAAACAAATTGCAGCTGATACTGGATATCCTTTTGTCACATCTGATAATAAGTTCCATGCATTGACAAGCCATAACGAAATCGTCTACGCACACGGCGCTTTAAAAGCATTGGCAGCGGATTTAATGAAAATTGCGAACGATGTCAGATGGCTGGCAAGTGGTCCAAGAAGCGGAATCGGCGAAATAGCCATTCCGGAAAACGAGCCAGGCAGCTCCATCATGCCAGGTAAAGTCAATCCAACACAAAGTGAAGCGCTTACCATGATTGCAACTCAAATCGTGGGTAACGATGCTACAATTGGCTTTGCAGCAAGCCAAGGTAATTTTGAATTGAATGTATTCAAGCCTGTCATCATCTATAACTTCCTGCAAACGGTAAAATTATTGACGGAAGGCATTCATTCATTCAACGATAATTGTGCGGTGGGCATCACTGCAAATGAGGATAAAATCAAAGAAAATGTAGAACGTTCCCTTATGTTGGTAACAGCATTGAACCCGCATATCGGTTATGAAAAAGCAGCCAAAATCGCCAAAACTGCATTCAAGGACAACTCAACATTGAAAGAAGCTGCGTTGAAATTGGAGTTCCTGACAGAAGATGAATTCAAAGCATGGGTCGATCCTGCTAACATGGTTAATAAATAATTGAATGGAAGTACCCTCCCTTGGTATTAGGGAGGGTGTTTCCATGGGTTAAAATAATGGGATGAACAAATACTGAAATCATAGGTAACGTGAACAGGAGGAAAAACAATGTCTTTATGCCCGCTTTGCAACGGTCTAAGAAAAATTCATGTGAATTGCCCGAAATGCGGCAGTGATCTTGATGATAAAGGGAAATTCATGGACTATGCTGATGATTACAGTGCTTATATGGATATCGACATACTTAAAGAAAACGACGGATACCCTAAATCCCTTCAAAAAGGCCAATGCCCGCATCTCATGAAATGCTCTGAATGCGGACATGATGAAGTGGTGTTGGTCCAGGAATGAATCTATCCTTTTTATTTGAATAAACGTAAAAAGACCCATAATGAATGGGTCTTTTTGCTTTTAATTGGCAGATAACTTCATGCTTTCCTGCATCTGTTCATCTTCTTCCACTAAAATGCGATGTTCAGTCCCTTTGTCAAAAAAGTGTGCTTTATTCATATCGAGGGCAAGTTCGATGTTTTCGCCAGCCTGGATGATATTCTTGGCATCGACGCGTGCGACGAAGTGCTGCCCCTCTAATGTGGAGTAGAGCATGATCTCCGCGCCCATCAGTTCGGCTACATCAATCTGGGTTGTGAATGCAGTGTTAGGGGACTTCGTGAAGTAAGCACCTTCATTATGGAAATCCTCCGGACGGATGCCAAGAATTATATCTTTTCCGACATATCCTTGATCACGCAGCATTTTCATCTTCAATTCAGGTAATTCAAGTGTTTGTTCGCCTATTTTAATAGTGCCTTCTTTTAAGGTTCCAGTAAAGAAGTTCATGGCAGGCGATCCGATAAAGCCGCCGACGAAAACGTTTATCGGTTTCTCATAAACGTCCTTTGGTGCACCGACCTGTTGGATGATACCATCCTTCATTACAACAAGACGTGTCGCCATCGTCATTGCCTCTGTTTGGTCATGCGTGACATATATCGTTGTGGTGTCGAGCCGTTTATGTAGTTTAGCGATTTCCGCACGCATTTGAACCCGTAGCTTTGCGTCGAGATTTGATAATGGCTCATCCATCAAGAAAACTTTTGCGTCCCTTACAATGGCCCGGCCAAGTGCGACACGCTGGCGCTGACCACCTGAAAGGGCTTTAGGTTTCCTGTTTAGCAGCTCTTCAAGTCCAAGAATCCTTGCCGCTTCATTGACTCTTTGCTTGATTTCCGCTTTTGGCGTTTTCCTGAGTTTTAATCCGAATGCCATATTATCATATACGGACATATGAGGATATAAGGCATAGTTCTGGAAAACCATCGCAATATCACGATCTTTAGGGGGGACATCATTGACTCGCTTGCCGTCTATATATAAATCCCCTTGGGAAATGTCTTCAAGTCCGGCAATCATCCTTAATGTCGTCGATTTGCCGCAACCTGAAGGTCCCACAAAAACTATGAATTCCTTATCGGCAACACGAAGGTTGAAGTCTTTAACAGCCGTCACCTTTTTATCATAAATCTTGAATATATGATCCAACACTAGCTCTGCCATGAAAAATCCCCCTTTTAAACTCCTGATTACTTGTACCAATTAACTATAGTCTAAGCTATCGGATTTGAAAAAAGTATGGGCACATTGCACAAAAAAGGGTGATATTACCTGTTTGCGTTGAAAATTAATCATTCAGTAAAAGTATCAAGTATGCAGTAAGGGCATGACGGAAGTTTCTAATGTCGAGACCAGTTCTTTCAGAGAATTTATCGATTCGGTATTGTAAGCTGTTCCGATGTATATAAAGCTGTTTGGAGGCATAGGTGGCATTTGAATTACATTCGATATACGTTTTAATCGTTTTGATCAGTTCTGTATCCTGCTTGGTCTTGCCAAGAATCTCATTGATATACCACTTTGCATCCTTAACGGATGGATCCTTTATTAATGAGTGAGGGATGATGTCTGCCAAATCAGCCACCTTTAGGTCCGGCAGATGCATCTGTGCCAAATCAAAACACTTTTTCTCCTGAGTCCAGTGCTGATGAAGGTCTTGGTTTATAGGGTGAAAGCGCCCGGTAAACATACGGGTCTTTACATAAAAGTCACTTTCAAGCGTGGAAGAAATGGCGATTAGTTGTTTAGTTGATAAAGGTTCTTCTTCGTCCGTTTCAATTAAGACTCCTGCCGTTTCATTTTCCCAGACAATAGCCGCGTCAGATGGAACGAAAGCTAGGAAGGCTTCTTCAAAATCGGAGTTGGAAAAATCAGCATGAGTCAGCTTGAAATGAAGAAATCGAACATTCTCCCAGCTCGTTAAAGGCAATGGTGCATTCGGTTCGGATAAAAAAGTTTTCCATGATGAGTCTGGATGTACATTGAGGTTATTTGGGTTTATGGAAGGAGCAAAAAGCAGTTCCAATAAACGGATTTCTTCGTCTGTGATATCTGAACGGGGAATGCCAAGTAAACTTCTTGAGTCTTCGAACCAAACATAGTCAGAAATTTCATCAGTATCCATTTTATTGGTAAGGGCGCTCGGGAATTTTTGTTTAAGATTTTCAAGCATCATTTCCACCTTCTTTCTCCCTTTCCCTATCATTATAGCGAAAAAGAATAAAGTTCAAAAGAATAGGATATTGCTAATTTTTCCGGGAAGGGATAATCAAAGAAAAGTTGCAAGTTTATTAGGAAAGGGTATTGCGTATGCTTTATGGAATATCGTTAAAAAGAGGAGGGAATCTTATGAAGATATTATTATTGGGCGGTACACGGTTTTTAGGCAGGTATTTAGCAAGAGCCGCGATAGAGAAAGGGCATGAAGTCACACTTTTTAATCGTGGAAGCGATCCTTATGTCTTTCCCGAAATAGAACAGTTAAAAGGGGACCGCGACGGGGATCTGGAAATGTTGAAAGGGAGACAGTGGGATGCAGTCATTGACACATCAGGATCTATCCCTCGAACTGTATCTAAATCTTGCAGATTGCTTCATCAAGTTAAACATTATACATATATTTCAAGCATCTCAGTTTATAGTGATCCAACCGAGCCAGGAGTTGATGAAAATGGAGAGGTTCATACACTAAATGATGATAAAGCGGAAGAGATCACCCGCGGAACGGCTGGACCGATATACGGTGAATATTATGGACCGTTAAAATCATTAAGCGAAAAAGCAGCTGAAAAAGAACTGCCGGGGAAAGTTTTGTCCATTCGTGCGGGGCAAATAGTAGGTCCATATGATTACACTGACCGATTTGTGTACTGGCTTAAAAGAATAGCGGAAGGTGGAGAAATTTTGTCTCCTGGACGCCCTGGACGTCCAATCCAAGTCATCGATGCAAGGGACTTGGCTCAATGGATCATCCAAATGATAGAAAAAGGTATGGCAGGTACATATAATGCCGTTGGACCGGATTACACACTAACTATGGGGCAATTACTTGAAGGCTGCAAACAGGTAACAGGAAGTAATGCTGACTTTACATGGGTATCTGAAAAGTTTTTGGATGACAATAAAGTGGAGCCGTGGGGAGAGATGCCTTTATGGATACCAGAAGAATTCCCTTTTCCGGGAGCTAAGGAACCTCTGAATGGGTTTTTGGCTGTCGATAACAATAAAGCCATTAATAATGGACTAACATTCCGTCCCCTATCAGAAACCCTTGAAGAAATATGGAATTGGGAAAAGGGCCGTCAGGAATCTGTTGTTAGAAAAGCGGGTATCCACAGACAACATGAAAGTGATCTCCTTGGATTATGGAAACAGACAATAGGCTAAAACCTTCTTTTATTTTATTGAAGTACTGAAGGCACATTAAGTGTGCTTGGTGAAAAGGATGATTTAAACAAACAATGTGAAGGAATTAAAAAAACGATGGGGTAAAAACCCCATCGTTTTTTAGTACATGGATCTGCTTGCATGGTTCGTGAGGATTTCAAGGTTTTTCATGGCGGCCGCCACGTTGTCCTTAATGAAAGGCCTGCTCCCAATAAGGGGAAGCAGGCCTCGATTATTTGATCAATCAATTCATCCAGTCTGGTTTTCCGAATCCGGCAAATTTGTCATCGATGACTTTTTCGAACTGGTCGGATTCCACTACTGATTAAATATCCAAGTCTCTTATACAAATCTCAAAG
>NZ_JBHVQU010000084.1:16542-17411 GCF_042886655.1 Peribacillus sp. NPDC058002
ACTGATTTAATATCCTTTGCAAATTGGGAATCTACATCTTTTGTATTCACTGTAACAACGTTTCGATACATATCCGGCATTTTTTCTAAAACAAGGGCATCCTGGAGGTCCATTTTCGCTGCAAGAGCGAAGTTGCCAGGGACCGCTGATAGGTCAACACTGTCTGTTGCCCGAGGCAATTGAGCGGATTCCAATGGTTTGAGTTGGATGTTTTTTGGATTTTTCGTTACATCCTTTTCAGATATTTTTAAAGGGTCGACATCTGGATCAACTTCAATCAACCCTTCATCCACCAGCACTTTAAGTGCACGTGCAAGGTTAACCGGATCATTGGGCACTGCAAGGGATGTACCGTCTTTAATTTCTTTCAATGATTTATACTTGTTCGAATATATGCCCATTGGTGCTGTTGGAACTATGATAAGGTCGGAAAGCTTTAAATCATTTTCTTTAGCGAAGTTATCCATGTACACCTTATGCTGGAAAAGGTTGGCATCGATCGAATGGTTGCCAAGGGACTTATTCGGCTGGATATAGTCGGTGAATTCGACGATCTCTACATTGTAACCGAGATCTTCCAGACCTGGTTTGATGGCCTCTTTAACCATATCGGCATAGGGCCCGGTAGTCGCCCCGATCTTCAATTCTTTTTTGTCTTCAGTTTTTGGGGATGCATCATCACTCCCGCATGCTGCCAACCCAAGGGCAAGTGCACAGACTGATAATAACGAAGCTATTTTCTTCATTTGAAATTCCTCCTGTTTAATGAAATGTATTGAATCATTGAAAAAATGACTGATCCCTATCGTTTGTTAACTATGTATGAGGCCTTGTCACCAACCATTTGAATGATTTGCACAAGGCAGATC
>NZ_JBHVQU010000085.1:0-17160 GCF_042886655.1 Peribacillus sp. NPDC058002
GGGTCATATACCATGCCATTTTTTTTAACACAGTGAAATCCTTCAGGATATAAAAAGCAATGAATGGAATCAAAGCAATCAGGACGATGAAATCAATCATCTTCATTGCATACTCCATCGCCATTTCAGGTATACCCTTCAGCCAACCTTCGAAAAGGGTGACACCCTCTTCGAATCTTTCATGAATTCCGAACGGCCAGGCCGCCGTTTGATGATTGAGCTTATCAATCCTGCCCCGGTACTGTTCAACCAGTTCCGGCACGCTTTCCGACAGCTCGCGAACCTGGCTGACGATCATTGGAATACCTTTATAAACAGCAAAGCCGATCCCTCCGAAAAACAACAAATAGATGATCGTAATCGAAAGCCAGCGGCGCATCCCTTTCTCATTTAAATATTCCACTACAGGGTGCAGCAAGTAACTGATGAACGCACCAATCAAAAAAGGCAGCAGTACCGTCACGCATACAGTAACGGCAGGTCCCCACATGGGTTTGAGTTTCATAAAAATATAGATAACGAAAAATAAGAGCAATAAAAAACCCAGGCGATAAAACCATTTTAAACGAATACTCACAATAAACACCTCCCGCTTATTTATTCTTCGAAAGGCGGAAGGTTTTCATACATAAAAAAGAGTGCCCTCATTAATTCAGGACACCCATTCCTGCTATAATAATGATTTTAATCTTTTGCGTATTTTCTTCATGTTCCGTTTGATCATCTTCGAGTTCATCAAGTCCGAACCCATATTCATTAGAGTATTGCGTGAACGTCTAGCCATTTGCAAACACCTCTTCCGTTAATTACATACTGAAGCGGCGGTCATTTTCCTCAAACAAATCGTCCAATGAGCTTAAACTTCCATCTTCCTCGACCTGATGCGTATTAATAAGCCCTTCGGATAGGGTCATTTCAATAAAGCAATTCCAACAATAATATTGATTTACACCAATCTTCCCGACATCTTTACTGCGGCAATTCGGACATTTAATTTCCAAAATGGACACCTCACTGTTCATAAACTGAAACAATGATGGTATCCTTCCCTAATGCAGGCGGCTGTTTTGATTCTATCACTGTCGACTCAGAGAAAAATCCATCCGTTGTTTCATACGCTATAATCGTGCCCATTTTCTCCTTGAAATATACATCCTGCAGTAAACCAAGTTCTTCACCCATTTCTGAAAAAAGCATGCGTCCCAATAACTCGTCCTTCGATAGGCAAATGGAATCCGCAGGCACTTTACTTAAGGTAGAATCTTGTTGCCTGATCACGATCCCATCCGGACCGAATGAAGAAATACCGTCAAGTTCCAAATGAAAAGCTCTTTTGAACAATGCTTGTTGATGAACGACCAACCCCGTTACTTGTCCCATTTCAGAAATTGATAAATCGTGGACCGTGCCGATTCTTTCTCCTTTGATCGTAAAAACCGGCATTCCTTTCAATAAAGAAAACGTCCGCAAGGTCATCCCGCCTTTCCGAACATTTTTATTATCTCTTTCCTGCTGAAAATAGATGTGCTGAAAGGTTTTCCATTGTTGGTCCAACTTCCATATTATAAATACAGGGAACAGACATAAAAAAAGGCTGTTTCCGCATACTTTGTTGGTTATTCACCAAGTAATGCGGTGTGGTTGATTTCCCCTCCATTGCTCGCTTTCCGCGGGGCGGGCGGTGCTCCCGCAGGAGTCTCGCACTTCCGCTCCAATCAACCTTTAATCGTTTCGTTTTAAAAACAACAATCTTTACGAAAAGAGCATAAAAAAAGACCGGTTTCCCGGTCAGACCCACTGCTTTACCATCCTCTGCTGGAACCTCCGCCACCGGAACTTCCTCCTCCGCCGCCCCGTGGACCGCCGCTTCCGCCTCCACGGCCCCCGCCTCCGCGACTGATGAATATCAAAAGGATATTGATTAGCGTTTGAAGGAAAAATCCTTTAAAGAACTTGGCATCGAGGATGAATACGATGATGACAACGATGATAATCAGGAAAATCTGTAAACCTGATGGCTGAAAGTTTTCTGACTCAGGCTGAACGGAAAGATCTTGATAAAACTCGTCACCCAGGTTGTATTCTTTCGTGACATCGTTATAAACGGCCTTATAGGTTTCCGTCAGGGCCACATCATATTTACCCTCTTTCAGCGCAGGGATAGCCACATCGTCCAAAATCTGTCCAGATTTTATATCGGTAATGGCCCCCTCCAAACCGTACCCCACCTCAATACGGATTTTCTGTTCTTCCATGGCCAGCACAATGAGGACTCCATTGTTCAGCTCGGCATCCCCAAGCTTGAATGATCTCAATGCCTCGACCGAGTACTCCTCGATCTCGGATCCTTCCATCGAATCAACCGTCAAAACGGAAATTTGTGCTTTTGTGGCATCATCCAATCTTTTCCCTAGTTCGATGAGTTCGGATTTTTCCTGTTCACTCAGGACTCCGGCAAAGTCCTGAACATAAATATCCCCAATTGGTTCAGGAATGTTAGGTTGTGCTGCGGCCACGTTTGCTAAACTGAACGTGAGTATGAAGAATAGCGCAAACACAGCGAGTTTTTTCATTATTTATCGCTCCCGAAATCAACCTTTGGCGTTTCTTTTTCTTGATCGGTCACTTCAAAATATGGTTTGGCATCGAACCCGAACGCCCCTGCCATCACATTCTTCGGAAAGCGTTTAATCATTTTATTATAGTTGGTAACTTCATCATTATAGTCTTTTCGGGCAACAGTCAGCCGATTTTCCGTTCCTTCCAAACTATCCATGAGACCCTTGAAGTTCTCATTGGCCTTTAAATCCGGATAGTTCTCGACAACCACCAAAAGCCGGCTCAAGGCCCCGCTTAATTGTTGGTCGGCTGCAATCGCATCTTCAGTCGAATTGGCACCCGCCAGCTTCGAGCGTGCATCGCTCACCGCTTTAATGGCTTCCGTTTCATGCGAAGCATAACCCTTCACCGTTTCCACAAGATTCGGAATCAAATCCGCTCTCCGTTTTAATTGGTTATCCACCTGTGACCATTTATTGTCGACGTCTTCACTGGCACTTACAAGGCCGTTGTACGAAGATGCACCAAAAATGACCAGTAAAACGACAACGACTATTCCTATTATCCAACCTTTTTTCATCCAATCCCCCCTACTCTTTCACAAAAAAGTTATATTCTATAGTTCCACCAAAACTATGAATTTTAAACAAAATTCATCAAATAGAACCAGCTACATAAAATCATATGGCGTGACATTCTCCATCCCGATCATCGGATCAGCATGCATGAGAATATCAAGATAACTTGATTGTTGATGTATCTCTTCCCTTTCCGCCGGAATTTCTCCTTCACTCAAAATCTCTTGCAGCTTTTCACGCAAAGTCGTTTTCCGGCGCATCTCATCATTACGCTCGATCCCTAAACGGAATGCATCTTCTTCACCACAAAGGATCAAGAAATTTTTACTGCGGGTAATCGCCGTATACAATAAATTACGGCGGAGCATCCGATAATAACTTTTCACTACAGGTAAAATGACAATGGGGAATTCGCTTCCCTGCGATTTATGGATGGAGCAGCAATAGGCATGTGTAATCTGGTTCAAGTCCTGTTTCGTGTAAGTGACTTCGATGCCTTCGAACGATATGATTACTTTATCGACATGATCGGTATTTTCTTTAGCGAACAAGATGGACACGATTTCACCCATATCGCCATTAAAGACTCCCTCCTCCGGCTGGTTCACCAGTTGAAGCACCTTATCTCCCGTTCTGTATATCACATCTCCGAATTTTATTTCCCGCCGCTTCTCATTCGCATTGCTATTGAACACTTCCTGAAGCATTTTATTCAGGGCATCAATCCCTGCAGGCCCTCTATACATGGGAGCCAGCACCTGTATATCCTTGGCCGTGAAGCCTTTCGTCCTCGCATTGGCAACCACCTTCTCGATTACTTGGGGGATTTGACCAGTTTGGCAGCGAATGAACGATCGATCTTCTTGCTGTTTCGTGACATCATCCGGAAGCCTTCCTTTTTTGATTTCATGGGCCAATTCAATGATCGATGAGCCATCAGCTTGACGATAAATATGTTCCAGACTGACAGTCGGTACACAATTCGATGCAAGCAAATCCTTTAAAACCTGCCCAGGTCCAACAGATGGCAGCTGATCTTCATCACCAACCAATATCACTTGGACATTTTCCGGCAGAGCTTTAAACAATTGATGGGCCAGCCACGTATCCACCATGGAAACCTCATCGATGATCACGATACGGCCATCCAGCTGATTATCCTCATCATGGGAAAAGCCTTCGCTCCCGTTCCACCCCAGCAAACGGTGAATCGTAACAGCGGGGAGCCCGGTCGATTCGGCCATTCGTTTCGCTGCACGGCCAGTAGGGGCCGCAAGTACGAATGGAAATGGATCGCTTCCTTCTTTTTTATAATCGTTAATGTCCATGGATACACCATGCAGCTCTGCATATAGCTCAACGATGCCTTTGATGACTGTCGTCTTACCGGTACCAGGTCCGCCCGTCAAAATTAACATGGGTGATTGCAGGGCTGTTTGGATCGCTTCCTTTTGGGCCGGTGCATAAGATACATCCAGCCGTTCTTCCAGCTCCCCAAGTGCCAGCAAGAACTCCGATTCCGGGAACTGGTCCTCATACTCGGTTTGAGCAAGCAGCCTCTTGATATTCATCACGATTCCCTTTTCCGAATAGAATAGCGAAGGCGGATAAATCCGTTGATCCTCGACAACTATTTTCCCCTCTTGCGTCAATTCGATTATTTCCGAGGAAATGTTCGTGAACTCAATACGATCCTGTTTATTTTCCTCCAGAAGACGTTTGACAGCCTCCAATAGCTGCTCGGCTTCTATGTAGATATTTCCGTCCTGGAGGCATTGTGATTCAAGCGTATACAAACACGCAGCCTTGATTCGATCGGGATGGCTGCCGGAAATGCCCAGCTGATGCCCAAGCTCATCCGCCCTTCCAAAGCCAATCCCTTCAATATCCTCAACAAGCTTATACGGATTTCCCTGAACCATCGTGATCGTATCCTGCTTATACATTTGATATATTTTCATCGACAGCTGCGGACCGAAGCCATATTGATTCAGGGCAATCATCACCTGCTCCAGCCCTTGATGCTCGACCAATGTATCATAGAGCCCCTTTGCTTTTTCCCCGGATAGCTTCGGGATGTCATCAAGTAGCGAAGGCTGAGCCAGAATTTTTGAAATTGCCTTTTCACCCAGTGTCTCAACAATGCTTTCAGCTGTTTTTTTCCCGATGCCCTTGAAAAGGTCACCGGATAAATAGCTGACGATCCCTTCCTTGGATTGAGGCAGATCCTTGCGAAAATGCTCTACATGGTATTGAAGGCCAAAACGCGGATGTTCCTTCATGGCCCCATAAAAAATATAGATCTCATCCTCATGCATCCTTGGAAAATACCCTGTTACGACCGCTTCCTTCTCTTCATAATTCAGATTCGTTTCATGCACGCGAATTCTTACAACCGAGTACATGTTTTCTTCATTATGAAAGATCGTCACTAAATGACTTCCTTTCATGAACATTTTCTCTTCTGAAAACAAATCCAACGAATCTTGCTGGCTCAACGCTTCTCCCCACCTTTCCATGCATATGCCGTTTATTTACTCAGCATTCATTTCTTCCATCAGTTTCTTTCCGTGCGCAGCAAGCATATGGTCTGGCTGTGCTTCCAAAGCCTTATCAAAATAACCCATCGCCGCTTGCGCATCCTCACGGTACCCTGCAAACGCAACGCCTAAATTATAATAAGCATCCGCATGGCCCGGATCCTGTTCCACAATTAAATTCAGTTGATTGATCAATTCATCATACAATTCCGCATTGGCAAGACAAAGCGCATATTGGAATCTCGCATCAACGTCCTCAGGGCTCAGCTCCACCGTCCTCTGTAAATAAGGCATTGCCAATTTCGGTTGATCTAACGCCATCAAGGTCAATCCAAGCATGAAGTAGGCATCGCTGTTATCCAGTCCCAAACGGATTGCCTTTTCAAACATATCCTTCGCTTCGACCAGTTTAGAATCTGATTCATAATATAAGTTCCCTAATGAATAGTAAGCCGCTGCTGCATTTTCATCCAGCTCAATCGCCTTTTTGTAAAACTTGACCGCTTTATCCGTTTCACCCACGGCAGTCAATACATTCCCAAAGTTTATGTAGGCAACAGGCTCATTCGGATTTTCCTCGATCGCCTCATTAAAAACTTTCGCCGCTTCTTCGTATTTCCCTTGCTGCATAAATTCAATTCCTTGTTGATTCTTATCCATATCCATTCACACTCCATTTTTATATTAAAAAGTATAGCATAAGCCAGTGGTCGAATTCAGGCGGTACACCCGCAATCCAAAAGAAGTCCCCAACCGCAAACACAGCTGGGGACATGCTTATTTTACCCTACGTAAGTCAGTTTTTCACCTTTTTTAAATACTTCATCAATCGTACCGCCGCCAAGGCACACTTCACCATCATAGAATACGACTGCTTGTCCAGGTGTGATCGCGCGGACTGGCTCGTCAAAGATGACTTCGACATCACCATTTTCCAATACCTTCACCTTAACCCCGCTATCCACTTGACGGTACCTGAACTTTGCCGTACATGTAAATTCACCAGCCGGTATATGTTCCGCTACCCAGCTGACATTCACTGCACGAAGGGAATTCGAATACAGCACATCATTATCAAATCCTTGACACACATATAAAACATTGCGCTTCAAGTCTTTTCCCGCAACAAACCAAGGTTCGCCGCTGCCGCCAATCCCCAGACCGTGGCGCTGACCGATGGTGTAATACATCAAACCATCATGCTTGCCCATCACCTTGCCATCCATCGTGACCATATCACCGGGCTGAGCTGGGAGGTAATTGCTTAAAAACTCTTTGAAATTGCGTTCACCGATAAAACAGATCCCGGTGGAATCTTTTTTCGTTGCCGTGGCAAGGCCTGCTTCCTTCGCAATTTCACGGACTTCCTTCTTATCAATGTGCCCAAGCGGGAACATGACTTTTTCCAGCTGTTCTTGAGTAAGCTGGTTCAAGAAGTACGTTTGATCTTTATTATTATCAACACCGCGAAGCATTTTGTATTCGCCATCCCGGTATTCAACCTGTGCGTAATGACCTGTAGCCACATAATCGGCACCAAGGCTTACGGCATGTTCAAGGAAGGCCTTGAACTTGATTTCCTTATTGCACATTACATCCGGATTCGGGGTACGGCCCGCTTTATACTCATCCAAGAAATAAGTGAAAACTTTATCCCAATACTGCTTTTCGAAATTGACCGCATAATAAGGGATGCCGATTTGATTACAAACGGCAATTACATCATTGTAATCTTCCGTTGCCGTACAAACTCCGTTTTCATCTGTATCATCCCAGTTCTTCATGAAAATCCCGACCACATCATAGCCTTGATTCTTCAATAGCAGGGCTGACACAGAAGAATCCACGCCTCCTGACATACCCACGACGACGCGGGTGTCCTGTGGTGCTTTTCTCATTCTGTCACCTCATTTATTTAAAGCGGGAATTATCTTCCCACTAATCTATTAACGATTTTCACGGTGGTTTCAGCCGCCTGCCTTACTTCCTCTTCCGTATTGTTCAGACCGAAGCTGAAACGAATCGAATTCTTCGTCCGCTCCGAATCCTTCCCGAACATCGCCACAAGCACATGCGACGGATCGATTGACCCAGCAGTACAAGCGGATCCGCTCGATACAGCAACACCTGCCAAGTCCATATTGACGAGCATCGATTCCACATTCGTACCCGGAAAACTGACATTCAGCAAATGCGGCAGCGACTGTTCCATAGATCCGTTAATTTCATATTGTACATCCGCCTCAGCAAAGACGGCAAGCAATACGTCTTTAAATCGCTTGTATTGCTCCTTTTTCTTTTCCATCATGCTTTGTGCAATTGAAACAGCTTCTGAAAAACCGGCAATTGCCGGCACACTTTCCGTACCAGCACGGCGCTTGCGTTCTTGTTCACCGCCATATAATTGCGGATTCAGCTTCAAGCCTTCACGCATATAAAGAAAACCGATTCCTTTGGGACCGTTGATTTTATGCGCGGATACACTCAGCAAATCCACACCCAACTCGCGAACGTCGATAGAGATCAAACCATATGCCTGAACCGCATCCGTATGGAAAATGGCTTGATGCCACTTAAGCAGCTGTCCGATTTCAGCAATCGGCTGGATCGTTCCAACCTCATTATTGCCGAACATGACCGAAACCAAAATCGTGTCGTCCCGCAATGCCGCCCTTAAATCGGCAATTGAAATAAGCCCCGCTTCATTCACAGGTAAATACGTGACCTCAAAGCCAGACTTCTCAAGGTATTGGCATGTATGCAAAACCGCATGATGCTCGATCTCCGTCGTAATGATGTGCTTCCCTTTTTCTTTATAGGCATTCGCAACACCTATGATCGCCGTATTATCAGCCTCGGTTCCACCGCTCGTGAAAATGATTTCATTCCGCCCCGCACCGATGCTAGCCGCAACACTCGAACGTGCCTCATCCAAAACATGGCGCGCCTCCCGCCCGAAAGCATGAATGCTCGATGGATTTCCGAAGTCATGGCTCATGACTGTCATCATCCTATCGATCACCTTCGGATGCATCGGTGAAGTCGCAGCATGATCTAAGTATATTCTGTCCACTTTTTTGTCGCCTCCATTAAAAAACGCAAGCGCCTACATAATAGGCGCATTGCTAATCAATTAAATATAGTACATATAAGAATCGATTTCACCCGTATCCTTGTAGCTCGCCAAATCCATAAGCGTCGTATTATCCAATACATCCTTCACTGCATCGCGGATCCTGATCCAAAGCTGGCGCTTAACCGGCTCCTCATCCTCAATTCCTTCAACAGGGGTAATCGGCCCTTCCAATACACGAATGACATCACCCGAAGTAATCTCCTGAGGATCTTTGGACAGGACATACCCGCCATACGCACCGCGGACACTCTTCACCAACCCCGCATTACGAAGCGGTGCAATCAATTGCTCTAAATAATGCTCCGAAAGATTATGCGTCTGGGCAATCGATTTCAAACTCTTCGGTCCTTCTCCATAATGTTTAGCAAGCTCGATCATGATCGTCAAACCATAACGGCCTTTAGTAGATATCTTCATACATATACACCTCAAATTATTTATCCGTTTCTAAATTCTTTTGAAATTATAGCATATTCCCGCCGGAAATGCATTCACCCGCCCTCCATTTGTCAAATTATCCTAATTGGAGAGGTAGGATAAATGAAAGAAAAGAATGGAATGCTTTCAAAAATTGAATTAAATAACAAATATAACGAAAACGATTATCGAATTTATTGCCGTTGGTCACATTCCTTATATCCCTAAGCCGCTAGAGAATGATAGAATTCCGATTACCGCCTCCGAACCGAAGTATTCTGCATTTTCCCTGGAGCGGCAATCAAGAAAGCGGATTTTCCGTACCTATTTGGACATTTCCCTTGTTGCTCACATTTCAGCACTTCATGACTTTCTATACCTTTTTAAACCTACCATTACAAACCAGCCCATACCGGCCAGACTAAAGGCAGAGTTTATCTATTAAATTCCCTCATAGAAGGATAGGTCTCGATTTATCACCTTACAGCACAAATTAAATCCCCAAAGGAACTGCCATAATCGAATTCGCCTTCTTTTACAGCATAATCAGAGCATTTCCCCCATCAGTTGTGATACCTTATATAAAAAGGAGAGGTGCGCAATGAATATAAAACCGCTTGCTTTCCGGATGCGGCCTCGGTCGATTGATGAGATCATCGGTCAGGAGCATCTGGTCGGTGAAGGAAAAATTATCGCGAGGATGGTGAAAGCCAAACAGCTTTCATCCATGATCCTGTATGGTCCGCCGGGAATTGGCAAGACATCGATTGCAAGTGCGATTGCCGGAAGCACGAAGTTTGCTTTCCGGACGCTGAACGCGGTGACCAATAATAAAAAGGATATGGAAATCGTCGCAGCGGAGGCTAAGATGTCCGGAAAAGTGATTCTGCTGCTCGATGAGGTTCATCGACTCGATAAGGCGAAACAGGACTTCCTATTGCCTTATCTCGAAAACGGGATGATCACCTTGATCGGTGCAACAACCAGCAATCCCTATCATGCCATCAATCCGGCCATCAGAAGCCGGTGCCAGATTTTCGAGCTCAAATCATTGGATACCAATGATATAACCAAAGCCCTGGAACGGGCACTTCATGATGAAGAGCGGGGGCTTGGTGCGTATAAAACCGATGTCAGCCTTGATGCCCTTACCCATTTCGCGACCGCTTCGAACGGAGATGTCCGCAGTGCACTTAACGCTCTTGAGCTCGCCGTCATTTCCACCGAACCCGATGAATCCGGAACCATTCATATAGATCTGCAAATTGCCGAGGAATGCATGCAGAAAAAAAGCTTCTCACATGACAAGGATGGAGATGCCCATTATGATGTACTGTCGGCTTTCCAAAAATCAATTCGCGGCAGTGATGTGAATGCAGCCCTTCATTATTTGGGGCGCTTGGTCGAAGCCGGTGATCTTGTCAGCATCGCCCGCCGCTTGGTAGTCATCGCTTACGAGGACATAGCTCTTGCCAATCCGCAGGCTGGTCCCAGGGCCCTCGCTGCAGTCGAAGCCGCTGAACGACTCGGTTTTCCCGAAGCCCGGATTCCACTTGCCAACTCAGTGATCGAGTTATGCCTATCACCTAAATCAAACACGGCCATTGTCGCAATTGATGCAGCGCTTTCCGACATACGCAGCGGCCATAGTGGAGATGTACCAAATCATCTTAAGGATGCCCATTACAAAGGGGCCACAGATCTCGGACGAGGCATCGACTACCTTTATCCCCATAACTACGAGAATGGCTGGGTGAAGCAACAATACTTACCGGACAAACTGCGCAGCAAAAAATATTACAAACCGAAAAAGAGCGGAAAATTTGAACAAGCCCTTGCCTCGGTCTACGAAAATATCGAGAAGAAAAAATAACTCCGGATCACTTCAGATCTGGAGTTTTTTTGTGAAAAATGAAAACTTTTAACATGCCTTTTGACAAAAGCCTCCTCCCCTTGAACATTCACCATCAATGATGCCAACTTTCGCTGAAAAGTGTACAGCTACATTCGATTTCGGCACAGTCAAGATTTCTCCTTTTCGAACATCATTTCGAAACTTCCTTCTATTAAAATCCCGACTAGATGAATAATTCCGGAGAATTCCAGATAGATTGACCAATAAATTTGGAGGCCATAAAAAACAACCTATATCCAAACAGTAAGCCATTGTGTCCAAATCATCCACAAGCAGTATGTACAACTGTCAGCCAAACGCTCCGGCCAGACCTTTAACTCTTAGGCTAAATTCCCTTTGAATCGCCTAGCTTCGCCAATCCTTCCCGGAAATTAGTTCGCAATCTGTTAAGGTTTCATCAGCACGATATGTCAATTACCGCTGCTAACGGCATGTCCCTTTCCATAAGAAGGCACAACAACTTCTAGTTGCTGTACCTGTGTAGTCAATCTTCTTTATAAATACCCTTCGAAGCTTTAATCATATTTTCCAGCCACATTTTCTTAAATACATTCACACGGCGAGGACGGCTATCCTCCTCTTCCTCTGTTGAATTTTCAATTTCCTCTGCGGCCTCAGGAAGGATTTCATTTGAATTCCCTTCATCTGATGAACTTTCCGTTGAACTGCTTTCATCTGATGAGCTTTCCGTTGATTCACTCTCGTTCGATGAACTCTCCGTTGATTCGCTCTCGTATGATGAGCTTTCCGTTGATTCACTTTCGTACGCTGAACTTTCCATTGAATATTCCATTTATTCTTAGCCTCCAATATATTTTATCCTCAGGGATATCCATATTCATATCTAATAGGAACTTGGCTTATTACCCACTTTAAAGTAATCTTCTAATTTAAATATTTATTAAATCCGATTAGCTTTCCGTCGATTCATCCTCGTCCGCTGATCTCTCCGTTGATTCATCCTCATCCGCTGATCTCTCCGTTGATTCACCCTCATACGAAGAGCTTTCCGTTGATTCACTCTCGTACGAAGAGCTTTCCGCTGATTCACTCTCGTATGAAGAGCTTTCCGTTGATTCACTTTCGTATGCTGAACTTTCCGTTAAATATTCCATTTATTCTTTAGCCTCCAATATTCATTATTCTTTAGGGATATCCGTACTGCATATATATGCGCCTTCTTTCTAATAGGGACTTTCCTAATCACCCATTTTAAAGTAACACTCCATCCGTTTTGCAAAATTCAGAAAGTCCATTTTAACTGGTCAAATTCATTAGATTGAAAAACTTCTCTCCTTGCAAACAAAAAAATAACCTCGGAATCTTTTCCGAAGCCACATTATTATTTTTCCTTCATATTAGCTATGAATGTCCCTTAAGCCAACCGAACACCGATTTCCCGCTACTTTCGTGAAGAAGGCCCTCTACATTTCCCTTTGCGATGATCTCGCCATCCTTAATCAGAATGTCTTCATCAAGGATGTTCTCATGATAACCATTTGCCTAACAAAATCGTGTAAGACAGCAAGCTTCGTACAATCGCCTCCCGGACCATAGCGCCCAACCCTGAGAATGGTTCGTCCGATCATACGACCGGTGCGCCAGCACTAATACAGGCTTCCCCCGATTTCCTCAACTTGGCTTTAGACAAGCTACATCGACGAACCACTAAAATCCGGTACAGCCCAAATATCATCACTACAGTGACACAAAAAGCCGCTGAATCCTTTCGAGTTCATGAAACACTCCCCATAAAAACATCATTAACATAGTAATTACAACCTACCGCCGTCACAATATTTTACGTCCAAACAACATTGCTGCTTCCTGGAAATTGTAAATCCACAATCTTCCCTTCATAATCTAAACAAATCAAAGAGAATATAATAAATGGCTGTAAGATCCAAATTATAAAAAGACTTGCCATCTCTAAATATCTGAATGTAAACAAAAAATAAACACTAGGCCAAATTACACAACATGCAACGAAAAAAATGTAGATTTCTCAATCGGTCACTGCATTAAACTTTTAATGAATCTAAATTCCTACCCCCTCAGATTTGTTCTAATCACTAGTAAACAACACACCAAAATATGGTAAAGGTATTATAAAATAGTAAATTATACTATTCTTTTATTATGAAATTAAATATAATAGATGAAGTGGTTACAAAATGAGGAAGGAAGTAAAATATGAGACATGAAAAAAAGAAGAAAAAGAAACGGACATGGCTGAAGGTAGTCGGGATAATTGTCCTACTATTCGTCTTAGCTGGGGGAGCTTTTGCCTACTCCGTATGGAATCATCTGACAAAAACCGTTGACACGATGCATACACCAATAGATCGTACCACTGATAAGCGAACGAAAGACCTTGCACTATCAGATCAGGAGCCATTCTCTATGCTCATGCTTGGTGTCGATGAACGTGATGGCGACAAAGGCCGTTCAGATACAATGATCGTCTTGACAGTCAATCCACAAAAGAAATCGGTCAAAATGCTAAGCATTCCGCGTGATACACGGACCGAGATCGTCGGTCATGGTACACAGGATAAAATCAACCATGCATTTGCCTTCGGCGGCGCGAAAATGTCCATGGATACCGTTGAAAACTTCCTTGATATCCCAATCGACTATTATATGAAGATCAATATGGAAGGCTTCAAGGATATCGTTGACGCAGTCGGCGGCGTGACCGTTCAGAACGATTTGGACTTCACCTCCGATGGCATTCATTTTGCAAAAGGAACGCAGAACCTTAACGGGAAAGAAGCTCTTGCCTATTCAAGAATGAGACATGATGATCCAAGTGGTGATTTTGGCCGACAATCCAGACAACGTGCCATCATCGAAGCGGTCATCAAGGAAGGCGCAACCCTTTCCTCCCTGACGAAATACGATGAAGTCTTCGATGCACTCGGTAATAATATCCAGACTAATTTGACGTTTGATGACATGATGGACATCCAAAAGAACTACAGGGATGCAAGCAAAAGCATTACCCAATCATCCATAAACGGCAACGGAACGAAAATCGACGGAATCTACTATTATATTGTGTCGGATGAAGAAAAAGAAAAGGTTCAATCCGAATTAAAAGAACAATTATCCATTAAATAAGAAAAAATGAAAGAGCTGTCCGGACCCGCATCCTGACAGCTTTTTCATTTTCCCCGTCCAATATTCTGACAAAAAACGAACACCAATTGTAGAGATTTGTTGGAATTTTTGTTGTTTATTAGGCATTAAAAGACGGTATAATCTAATATGAGCTGAATATTCCATCTCCCCTTGCCCCTTTCATCACTAGACACAATTATTCTTTGGACCTGGAATTCCACAACCAACTTTCATCAACTATCATAAATAAACAAAAAACAAAAGGAGTGTATTTAAATGAAAATCAAAGCAGGCAGCTGGGCTATGCTAAGCACACAGGACAAAATGTTCATTCTGAAAGCCATCAGTGATCGTTCAAGAATGAAATATGTTTCATGAGAAGTAAATCCAATCGGCATTTCATGAGAGCATTGCCTCTCCCTTTTCAATAAAACGAACTTGAGCCTGAAAAAGGAGAGGAATCTATTCAAACTGATAATCCCATAACAAACGCCATTCGCCTTTTTCTTTGACGACATAGCAATTTTGTTCCAAAGTAAACATTCCATAGCGAGAATTGAAGACCTGTGTAACTGGAACTTCATAGGCCGTTTTATGCAGCCTTCCACTCTTATCCAACTTCCAGTTCTTCACTTTCTTAGAACGGCCTACATCATACTGAAAGGACTCCACATCCATATGCTGTAAAAATACATGAGACCGATTTTGCACATAATCTGCCCGATTCGGAAACCGATGCTTCATTTCAGAACTTAACAAGTCCCAGGACTTCCCGAACTCCGCTTCACTTTCATACTCATAAAAATCTTCAACCACGCTTTTTGATCCGCTCGGAAAAAGAAAAATGATACACACTCCTGCAATTAAAACCACGAGAGTAGCCGTCAATACTCCTATTGAAATCTTACTTTGTCTCATCACCCTCATCACCCTCACAGGTTATCTTTCATTTATATATATAAATGAAAACCATAAAAAAGAAGCATGTTGTAAGACATGCTCCTTAATTAAAATTATTAGAACTGAGTTCTTCAGATTCGATGACGCATTCTCCATCGATACAAGAAAAGAAAACAGAAGATTCCTAGCAAACCGCCAAACGTGTCCAGCATGATATCCTGCCACAAGGGAGTTCGGCCACCGGTTAGTTTTTGATGAAGTTCGTCCGCACCCGCATAAAAAAGGACACTTATAAGAGCGCCTGAAAACGAAAGAACAGGATTCTTAACAAAATGGCCCCAAACACGATACGTCAATAATCCAAACACAAAAAAGATAAAAAGATGGGCACCCTTCCGAAGGAAAAACTCCAGAAAGCCATTTACTCCAGCTATTTGGGCACTCACCTCAACCCCTCCATACATAAATGAGATGCCACTTAGCTTATCATACCAATATGGCGTATTGAACTGCGCTAAAAAAGGGGTGATGCTTTGCTCCTCATATGTCTGCGAGGAAAAAAAGAAGATGACCATCGCCCATAAAACGAGCAAAATGGGGAAGAGGTATTTATGGATCATATTCTTTCAGGTTCCTCAATGATCCCACTTAATTTCTCCTTAATCTCCTCCACCATTTCATTCACAGTAACATCTTGTCCAGACTCACCTTTTGCAAAAGTGTCTTTTAAAATATCAAAAAAATCCATTTCAAATTTCCACTCCACCATTTCATAAGTTGTCCCCAATCTTTTTTTCAAAAGAAGGAATATAGCTCTTTTATTATAGTAGAGAATGGCAAGCTGAATCTACTATAATACAGAAAAATCACAGAAAATTAACATTTTCTAAAATATTCAGTAGGAATGAATACCACTAGCCAATATGTACAGATAAAAAAACAAAAAAGGACCGATTCCTCAGCCCCTTCGATACCCAAAATTATGATTGCCCCATAAAATAAGTCATTACTGAAATCAAAACTAAAATAATAGTAATATAAGTCCCAATAAAAATTCTCTTACTTCTCTGTTTCTTTTCATATACTTCCTCGAACGTAATGAATTTGTTTTTTGTCATCAAATAATCTCCTTTTACTCTGATGGCAGCTATCTGGCATCTTCTTTTGCGAAGTCCTCGGCTTAATCTCTATAGTGTAGTATCGGCACATTATCAAATACATTTAAGTATTATTAACTATTTTTTATAGGTTATATTTCTTAAATTTGCAGAAGGTTGCGACTAACGAATTATGTACAATAACTAAATTCTATGATAACAAAATCCTGCCTTGGCATCATTTTAATTAAGCACTTACTTAATAAAATTCATGATTATTTTTATCCAACCTAAGAATGACAGCCATAACGGTACACTGAATAAAGTTCCCCATATTAATCCCTTCATAAAAGCATTAAGTCCATCCATAATAAAAATACCTCTCTATTAGGTTTTATTTTTATTATTGTTCCCATACTCTTTATTCTAGATACCTTTACGGAAATTTCCTTTAATGAAAACAAAAAAAGAAGACTGTATAACAGCCTCCTCTAAAGTACATATTGCTTACCAAATGATATAATGTTTTTCTCTTGATCCATTTTCTACGATAAAATCCTTCACATCTTCAATGGACAAGCCTGAATTTTTCGCCTCTAGCATTAAAGAAACCCATTCTTCAAATTCATTGTTTGCTTCCATGACAAATCCCACCCAACTTGTGGTAACACAGCTGTCTTAGCAAAGCCTTAGACCTGTAATTTTGCGTCCCTATTTTTCAATAGGTTTGCCTTTCTCAAGAATATTTAACATTATGGTTTTCCATTTAGTATTATGGCACAAAATATACGATTCTATCTTTTACGAAGTCGAATACCCTATGACATTTTCCGCTAAGTCTTTATTACTACATTCACTTTAATTATACTTAAGAATCTGACGGTTAATTAAAATA